>JBAUBP010000219.1:0-4042 GCA_049676905.1 Bathyarchaeia archaeon | reverse complement strand
CCTTCCAACTATTCACATAATTCTAAATTGAACATAGGGGGTATGGTTCCAATTTTTTAGAGCATTAGAAATCTCCACTGGAAACACATAAACAAATAATACCCAACAGACATGAAACATGAAGAACGTGTGCTTTGAAAAATGGTCGACTATAGTGCACGTACTGGTTCTAATTAAAGAGACAGTAATGTTTTTCGTGAGAGATTCCATAGTGGTGTGATACGAAACGGCGCGGATTTGTAATAATAACGAATCTCATCAATAGAAAACATACCGACTCAAAACTAGGGATCCTACTCGATATTCATATGAAAGACAGAGAAGAATGACAGTGAACATTATAGAGATAAGAATGAAACTGTTAACACTAAAAAAGAACTGTAAACAAATCTAAATTAAGCCCATGGTGGTATTGGTCAAAATTTATTGGGTTAAAAACTGACACATATGGTAAAGATTATCGTGTATTAATAATTCAAACATATACACTTATATGTGACACTGACAGACCTACGCAGCAGTATACATGATTCTACTTCTCAGTATTATCATCTGTATAACTAGTTTCGAAGGAGTGAGAATAATGAGTTTTGGATCCAGACCTATGCACAAGATAACATGTGCCGACTGTGGTAACGAAGCAGAAGTACCTTTTGCACCACAAGAAGGTAGACCAGTCTATTGTAGAGATTGCTATCAAAAGCATAGGACTAACAGGTAGTACATACCACACGATAACTAACGTTTCATAAAACGATTAGTTTTTCCCCTTTTTTCTTAATAATCCATTTAATTCAAAATACCACTTTAAACCAAAAACAGACTCTAGATGTACTGAGTGGGTGACACCACAAGCCAGTTATGTGTTGATCACATAATTTTAATTACCTAAGGGTACATCATATTAGTGATAAATCATGACAGCTTGGAAGAAACGTCGATGTTCATCCTGTAATAGGACATTCAATAAAATGACAGATGAAGTCTGGAAGAATGTAGAACGCACGCATAAACGTTCTATAGGACATAAAAAACGTCTGAAACGCAAGGCTCGATGAAAACGCGCGCTTACATCATTAACTTTTCTACTTTTTTTTATCAGATATTATAAGTTCAGTTTATTCCAATAGAACTTTACAGATCATATGAGTTTTCCCCAGGTGTGTTCAAAATTGCTTACGCCCTCTCCAAGATCACCCTTTTCCACTTTCAAGGATCCATCGTTTGTCTTAAAAGAAAAATCTACAACTTCTGCCGGATATTCGTTGTAATAAAGAATTGATTTCATTCCCCATCGCTTAGGCTGCTGGAATCTCCAATAAGCTCTAGCGTAGGCTTTTAGCCGTAAATGGATCTCCTTTTCCTCATCTCTACCTTTTACATCAAATATTGGGAGCCCATTCTCTACCATGTGTTTTATCTTGACTGTTTTGGATTTGAATTGATATTCAGTATTTGTTTCCCGATGGTAGAAACGGATGTTTTTATACAGACTGATATCACCCCAATCCAATAGTGATGTGGGGCTTACTGAGTTCCTGAACATTTGGGGCCCTATGAAAGGATTAGAGTAGCTAGCATAGCTTCCATCAGCCCACTGTACAACTCCCCAATACCAAGGGGCACCTGGAGCATTTACTGTGACTCTCTGATGGTAGGCTGAGCCTTCTACCTTAGCTCCATGAATTTCCCCTTTCATTTTCATGCCATAGATGTGCAGGATGTTATGACCGTATTTCTTGGTGTAAATGATCTCCCTGAACCTATGTTCCTGCAGGTAGTCGTTCCATGGTGTCATCTCGAAATGGAAATCATTCTTGTGATCTTTGAGGTTCACTATGTATTTCTCTGGGCTTCCGTAGAATCGATAATCTGTGCCTTCCTTGATAGGTCGAAGTTCTCCCTTATCACCTTCATGACTTACCTGAAAGTCCATCTCTTCCAACAATAGGGGATCATACATCTTTTGATTGTCATACCACCAGGCAGCGGTCATACCATTGAATTTCAGCATTTTACCCTCCCATGTGGGCAATTGTTTTACAGACCATTTTCTATCCATTATCTTGATGTTCTTCGTATACTTAGTTGACCACAGGATCATCAATTGTTTGGTTTTAGTAGGGTTATCTGGATCCCTGACAAAAAATAGCCACCACCACCAATACCATGTCAAATTTGGTATCATGTTGTCAGTCTTGAGAACCCACAAATTCTTGTATGATTTATTCTCCTCAGAGGTCATCATAAATCATCACTTGCAAGAGCTCTACACTATAACATATTAGGTTA
The DNA here is from genome assembly GCA_049676905.1 of Bathyarchaeia archaeon. GTDB lineage: Archaea > Thermoproteota > Bathyarchaeia > 40CM-2-53-6 > RBG-13-38-9 > RBG-13-38-9. Next base: position 1,750 of record JBAUBP010000219.1, on the reverse strand, counting down.
TTAACAACTTTCTAACAGATTTGTAAGTGCGCTTCCCCAGTTTGATCTAGCGTTAAGAATTAGCAACAAGGATGTAAAAATAACGAATGACTTATTACGTATTCTTCTTAGAGAATAGAAAAACCCATCCAGCTAATAACGCCACAACATTTGGCGCTACTAGACTACCGTATATCATGCATGTAGAGATCAAATTCAGCAATTTCGAAAATTTAGGATTTGTTTGTAGTCTTAGAATTCTATTCATCATTCTTCACGTTTGTCTTACGGTTATCAATTATTAATTGATAGTCTGTTCCTATATTGCTGGAGTGAAAAGCATACTTCCTTAAAACTATTACTACTCGTGTGTGTCAATAAAACATGCTTTTTCATTTAGGAAGCAATTTTGATATAGTCAGTTCCTTCGCCTTCAATTGATCCTATCACTATCCTATAGTATATAGTTCCATCATGTAGGCGTTCAACTCTTTCTAATTTACCACGAATTAGAATTTGTTCCCCATCATAAGCTATGTCGCCGTAGTCCCTATCATAACTAATGACCTCTTTAACATCATTAAATTTCATATTTTTATTGAGTTTTACAGCTGATACAAGATATCTTGCAGGAACAAATATGCTCTCTGAAGAATCAGTCACTTTTGCTTCAGCTTCCACTATCCCCAAAGGTTCACACCTGTATTCTCCATACATCCCTTGAATATCATTAGGTGCAAGAACTGGATTTACAGAGAAAGGAGTCCCATCTATTACTCCACGATTCCATTTCCGATCATAAAACAGTTTGAACTGCATTTCATTCATTAAACTAAGTCTTCTTTGTCTGGAAGGTGTCGGTACTTCATTTTTAGGAAAGGGCTCGATTTTAGACTCACCTGAACGAATAAGGCTTAAAAGCGCATCTCTCACCATCCAACCATGTTTCTTCCCATAAGTAATGAGATCAATATCAGAGAAGCTTGTTTGATGTAGGTCAATTAGTACTGAACCAGATATCCCAAAATTTTGAAGCTTGACACCACTTTTTTTAGATAGAATTGTGGCAACATCAATTGTTTTTCTTTGGAGTGGATCCAATTTTGAAGAATTAAGCAGTTTATTTAATTTCTCTTCAGGCTTATAATGGACATGGATCAATTCTTTTGGAACAGCACTAAAAGAGATGTTTAGTAATTCATCTTTGTACAAGTATTTTGGCCAATTTTTTTCTAGTATCTTTAAGGTTTCTTTAAGGTGAGGGATATCATAGAATTTTATAGCTCTCTCATAATTTCTGCCTGAACGAGACCATTTACCGCCAGATCCGGGGTAATATTTCAGATATGTAAGGATTTTTTCATCGGGATGAACATAACCTACAACTGTAAAAAACAGGCCATCGTTTGTTTCTATGAAATCACGATCTCTGAAATCTTTACGCGGGATAGGCAATCCCTCCATATGGATTTTTTTAGTGCGGTACACGATTACATATCTTTCGGTAAGCTTTTACATAAAAATTAATGCTCAGAGCTATCGAACTATGTTGCTAAACTATAAACATGAATTAGTAAATTAATGGTATCGGGATAGTATTTTCTTTGACATACACTATAATCCATTACATGTTTGTTTTAAAATTCTTATTTTGAACTTACCCTTCCAATGAGATTGTGTCAAGGCTTCTATCGGCAAGACTAAAGGATAACTTATACTGATCAAAATAGATTATGGATCTTAACTCTACGAACATTATAGAATATGTCTC
>JBAUBP010000218.1:0-1967 GCA_049676905.1 Bathyarchaeia archaeon | reverse complement strand
TTTTAACTGGTACTGAAACTGATCGGGAAGATCGCATCATTTCTTCCATTTTTTTTGCTCTTATGACTTCCAATTCATCCATAACATTCACGAGAATAAATATATGGTCAACCAAAGACATTAACATCATAAATTTTAAGAATTTCTAAACTGCAATTTGAGGCTCGAATTCAATGTTAAAGGAATATCATGAAGTAACATTGATCGGGTTAATTTTGGTAGTATTAGGATTTTTTCTGATATTGCTTCCTTTTCTATACAAATTTTTTCCATCGATGGAGAGAATTCCTTCAATCATATGGTGGTCATATAGAAAAGATAATTTCTACTTTGCTACATCACCTATTTTGATACTAATATCAATAGTATCATTGATATTTTTCATATTTGGCAGATACATTAGAGGATAAGTTTTGAAAAAATTATCTTGATTCTAGATGAGAAAAAATGATTGGACGAAAAGACTTCAAAAAGCGCTTTATGAAAACAAAGAATCTTATGAATCAAAGAGACATCGGTTCAATATTTCTTACTCCTTCAGCGGATATGTATTATTTAACTGGTGTCTGGACATCTCCTCTTGAACGCCTATTTCTATGCATTGTACCAATAGATGAAGATCCTTTGTTTGTCGTGCCCAAACTATATGAAGAACAAGTGAAGAAAACATCATGGATAGAGAATGTTAGAGTCTGGTCTGATGACTCAAAAGTTACAACTCAACTAAGAAACATTATTCGAGAGCTTCAGATACAGAAACAAAAAATCGCAATCACAGACAACCTTTTGGTGAAACATTTTAAGATTTTTCAGCAGAGTATATCAAATGTCGAATTCATTTATACATCAGAATTTCTAAGTCAAATAAGAATGTGCAAGTCAGAAAATGAGCTCAAATTTATACAAAATGCTTCCAAATTTGCTGAGGAAGCTCTCGACTTCATAATATCTGAATGTAAAGAGGGAAAAAAAGAGTTTGAATTAGCAGCACTTGCTGAATTTGAAATGAGAAAAAAAGGTTCTGAAGGACCATCTTTTGAAACCATTGTAGCTTCAGGATCGAATAGTTCATTCCCTCATCACTTGACAGGAAAAAGAGCAATCCAAAATGGCGATTGTATTATTTTCGATTTAGGAGCCAAATTTGACTATTATTGTTCAGACATCACTAGAACAGTTTGCATAGGAAAAGTATCCTCAAAAATAAAAAAGATATATGATTTGGTTTCACGAGCTTATCAGGAAGCAATTAGCAATGTTCGTCCAGGTATTTCGGCTGGCTCTATAGATAAAGCGGCAAGGAAGATAATTGACGAGGCAGGATATGGCGAATATTTTATTCATAGGACTGGACATGGAATCGGGATAGATATTCACGAGGCACCGTATATTCATGAGAAGAACAATACTAAGCTTGAGGTGGGTATGACCTTTAGTATTGAGCCGGGTATCTATATCCCAAATCGTTTTGGAGTAAGATTGGAGGACGTCGTTGTCGTAACTGATTCAGGGTGTAAGCCATTTACAAAATTTCCTACCGAAATGATTGTTAGATAGTAAATGAGAGCTCTTGAGAATTAGCGCATGTGATTATAAAATACCACATAGTTCACTTAACGATCTGATAGTATAATCTGCTTCAATCTCATAACCCCAATCACGTCTATAAATTAGTATATTTTTCATCCCGGCTTTCTTGGCTCCTTCAATATCTGCAAAAGGTTTGTCTCCTACAAACATACATTCACTAACATTTTTCCTCAATTTTTTTGCCGCATACAAAAACGGTTCTGCGCTGGGTTTAGTTTCTTTCGTCTCCTCACCCGAAACAAGTGTTAAATTAAAAAGATATGTGAAAGGTTGAATATCTATTCTATATCGTTTCATACCAGACAAATGATCTGTGTCTGAAATCAATCCTAGAAGATAATTCTTTTTAAGATAATTCAAAGTTGAGACAGTATCTG
>JBAUBP010000217.1:0-2810 GCA_049676905.1 Bathyarchaeia archaeon | reverse complement strand
AATAAGATAGATCAACCTCCAAAATTCAATTTTGGAATTGCAGGAAATCCTAACGCAGATCCTCTAGACCCAGAAATTCTTAAGATTGAAAGAAAAATCGAATTAGGTGCAGACTTTATACAAACTCAAGCAGTTTATGATGTTGGTTTAATGAAGGAATTTGTCAAACAGGTATCGCGTCTAAAAGTGCCAGTTATAGTTGGAATAGCTCCATTCAAATCAAGGGGCATGATGAATTGGATGGTAAAGAATGTACCGGGCATCGTTGTACCCGAAGACATTCAGAAGAGTTTGTTAGCGGCAAGAGAAAAAAGCAAGGAAGCTTTCCTTGATGAAAGCCTGAAAATTTTCGGCGATCTGATAAAGGAAATTAGGAATACTCCAAACGTTAGCGGCCTCCATATTATGACAATAGGTTTCGAATGGATTGTGCCAAAACTTATTGAAAAAGCCAATCAGCAATAATTTTTTTGCATAGACATGCATGATAGTTACTAGATAATTATCATGCACTTCTCATACTGAAGGTCGGTTAGGAAAGTATCAAATGGGTCTATTGGTTGTAGAGATTCTTTAGATCCCTTCGGCAACAGTCATAGTCAATGTGCTTCTAACGTCAGTTAGTCTTCTGATTTTAAATGTAACAATTTCTTTTAATTTTTCCATAGTATCGGCTTCAACTTTCGCAATTATGTCGTATACGCCGTATACAAAATGTGCTTCTTTCACATTGTTGATGCCTCTTAGTTCCTTTAGGATACCTTCTTCCTTTCCTAATTCTGCATTAATCAAAACAAAAGCCGTAGGCATATCCCATCGATCTAATTTATTCACAATCTCTGATATTTAACATTAGCAGATCATCTTACATTCTCTCGCTGAGGATTATTCCAAGCACTTTCATGCAATTAGAAACAACTATTTTAAATACATTAATAAGATGGGCTCTGGAATTTTTCAATTCATCGTCATCTAGATGTGAAATGTCGACTTTTTCATAATATTCGTGAAACTGTTTTGTTAACTGATTGGCATACGTTGCAAGATCATCAGGTCTAAGTCGATCAGACGCATCAATAAAAATTGATGGAAACTTCGCTAGTGATAATATCAGTCGTTTTTCTAAAGGATGTTCAAGTTTTGTGTAATTTATTGGAAGAGAAATGTTTCCAACTTTCTTAAGAATGCCATTAGCTCGAGTGTATCCGTAGTTAATGAAGGGCGCGCTGTTTGTATTAAAATTTAATACTCTATCCCAAGAGAAAACAACTTCGTGTAATGGTTCAACTGATAGTAATGCATATTTGATCGCGCCTATAGAAATTGTTTCAGCCATATTGTTTTTCTCTTCAGAACTCAAAGTAGGAGAGCGTTTTTCGACTTCAACATAAGCTCTTTTGACACCTTCTTCTACAACGCCATCTAGTGTAACTATTCTTCCCCTTCTGCTTGACATTTTTTCTCCGGGGAATTTTACTAATCCAAATACGAAATGTCTCAGATTTTTAGCTAATTTATTTAGACCCAGAACTGATAGAGCCACTCTGACATGGAGTTGTTCATGAAGCTGTTCCATTCCGACAACATTGATCACTTGTTTTGCTCGATCAAATTTGACAAGACTATATGCAATATCTCTTGTCAGATATAGTGAAGTTCCATCAGATCTTGTTAATGAGGCCGATGGAAGCATGAAATCATCGCTTATTCCAAGCATCTGTCTGATTTCAAGCGTTTCAATAATTTGATCTGACCGAAGTTTTAACACATTTTCTTCTTTTGATACGTGTTTAGATTCTGATAATTTTTGAATTATGTCTGATACATTTCCTGACCATAATAGATCGCTTTCCCAATCCCATGTATCAAAATTGATTTTTAATCTGGAGAATGTCTGCTTGAAACCTTGAATACAAAGTTCAGTTACTTTTCTGATTAGACTCTTAATAGATGTATCAGCTTCTTCGTATTTTCTCAATAGATTGTTGATTTGGTTTTCTGGATCAGAGATTTTGATTATTTTTTCTCTAAGTTCTTCATAAATATCTCGATTTTGATTTTGAAGTTGTAATGCTATTGATGTCCATTCATCAAGTTTAGTCTGAATGTCTGTTTCGTTTATTTTGTTACCTTTATTATCTTTCAACTCTAGCAGTTTTTTTTTGCATGATTGAATTTCAATAAGACAAGAGGTTATACTGTATATTTGACCAATGTAATGATCGATTTTTGTTTTAGATTGGAGCTTTTCGATTTTATCGAATCCATATGCGACTATCGCACTTTGTCTTCCAGCATCATTGATGTAAAAATGAGTTTCGATATTGTGACCTCTAGCTCTGAGAATCTTTGAGATTGCATCTCCGAGAATTGAGTTTCTAGCTTGACCGATATGGATAGCATGCACAGGATTTATACTACTATGTTCGATCAAAATCTTTTTTGGTTGATCTATCTTAGGAAAACCATAATCAGTATTGAGTGTTCTTATCGAATTTATTACAAGTTCAGTGATTTTATCTGTCTTTATATGGAAATTTAGATATCCTAATCCGGCAACATCGACTCTTTCTATATAGCTGTCTTTCGGTATTTTTATTGAATTTGTAATTCGTTCTGCAATTTTTTTAGGAGATGTGCCCAATTCTTTTGAAATTTGAAGACAAATGTTTGTAGAGAGATCTCCAAATTTATCTGAAGGAGGTTCTTCAATCTTGATTACAATGTTTTTTTGTGTAGGATATTCAGTAGTAATTGCTTCATAAAGAATCGATCTACATTCATCAATCATAATCTTAAATGGATTATCC
>JBAUBP010000216.1:0-3220 GCA_049676905.1 Bathyarchaeia archaeon | reverse complement strand
AATAAATGCTGGTCAAGACATGTTTGCCGTAGAGTCTTTCACAGACGATAATGGAAACAAGATATTAATTGTCTACGGTTATGGATGGAAAGGAACCTTCGCTGGAGGAAAATTCTTCAAATTCATTATTGATCCTAACAGAATTAATTATAATAATTCATATTACATCTTCAAATGGAACGATGATAATGCGGACGACTTCGTAGATCTAAATGAAATATCAACAATATCAATTGCGACTGGATAATCTTTTTAAAACAAGATTTTTTGGGAGATAACCAAATATTGTTTCTCCTATCCGATCTCCAAATGAGTTCATTTCACGTCTCCTAAGAAGTCTGGAAGGGTACATTCTCGATAAAATTTCTTTATCGCCAGTCTTTCTTTCACTTTGTATAATTTGACGTTTATTGTAGGTTCCTGGAAAATGCCATAAGTTCCATAATATGCTTTTGAAAAGTGCCCATGCCATAAGGGGTGCATGTTCTACTCTCAGATAAGATAGGGAAGCAAGAATTGTAAAGAGAAAATAATTTCGTATAGCCCAATAAATAATTGGACTACCACAGTTCTTGAGAATTGATCTAAATAAGTTTCTTTTGCATAGATATGTTTTCTCAGGGCCCTCAGAATATGTACCTGAATACTGATGAGCGATCTTTGCACCAGGAACATACTTGATCTTTAATTTTTTTAATCTGAATCTCCATGAGAGATCAGTGTCTTCAAAAAAAGCGAAAAATGTCTCATCAAATCCCTGTGTCTCCATAAATGCTTTTAACCGTATTAAAGTGGCGCCTCCACAAAATGAAAACGGTTCAATCGGTGGTATATCATATTGTCCAACATCTTTCTCTCTAAAACCTACGTCTTCAAAACCTCGCCAATATGGTATACCAATGCCTCCGACTGAATTAATTATGAATGGATCTGACATAAAGACCATCTTGCAAACAATTGCAGCTATATCAAAGTCTTTTTGAGCTTGATTAACCATGGTATCAAGAAAATCAGATTTCAGTATCTTTGTATCATTGTTTAGTAGTACAATATAGTCTGCCTTAATTTTATTTATTGCGTGATTATAGCCTTTGGCAAAACCAAAATTTGTATCGAACTTTATTATTCGTACCAATGGAAAGTTCTCTTTAACATACTCTATCGATCCATCTGTGCTTGCGTTATCGATCAAGTATGTGTCGAAGTTTGGATAGGATATTGTAGAAATGCTTCTCAAACATTGGGACAGCCATTTTTTTCCATTATAGTTGATAACTAAAATAGAAACTTTTGGAACAGTTTTCTCCATAAGTTTTTCACCATTTTTCAACAATACTGGATCGAAGTGATATCAACTTGGTGAGTAGATTCCTTATGAAATTGAAAATAGCTGAGGACTGTGGTTTTTATATTCCCACGTAAGTCATATCTCCCAAAATAAGTTTCGCCCCACTAGGTATGTTGTCTTTAGCGCAAACGACAGTAGCTTTCATCCCTATTAGACTGTCAATAATTCTTTTCCCGCAAGCTATGCGAGCGCCTTCCATCACAATTGAGTTCTCAATCTCGCTATTTTCGATCTTAACATGATTTCCAAGTGATGTGTATGGTCCAATATAGACGTCTGGGCCTATTTCGCAATTTTCTCCGAGAATTACTGGGCCCCTGATTGTAGAATGTCCATGGATAATTGTATTCTTACCAATATTGACGATTCCAGAGATAGTTACATCTTCTTCTACTTTACCTTTGTTTGAAGGTTGAAGTTCTTGGAGTACAAATTGATTAGCTTCAAGTAGGTCTTCAGGTTTTCCTGTGTCTTTCCACCATCCTTGTATAAATTGAAATTCGACGTCGGCGCCATCATTAAGTAAATGCTGGATTGCATCTGTAATTTCTAGCTCTCCTCTCCAAGATGGTGTTATTTTTTTAACTACTTCATGGATCTTATTGTTGAAAATATAGACACCCACAAGAGCCCAATTACCTACCGGGTCTTTCGGTTTCTCTACAAGTTTTTTTATTTTACCATCTTCATCAAATACTGCAATACCATAACTGCTTGGATCTTTAACTTCTGCAACGGCTACAACACAGTCCTTTTTTTTCTCTTCAAATATGTTAACCAGTGGTTTAGCTCCTTCTTTCAGCATGTTGTCTCCAAGATACATGGCGAATGGCTCGTCGCCAAGAAAATCTTTTGATATGATAATAGTGTGAGCTAATCCTTTGGGTTCTGGTTGATCAATATATGTAATGGTTACTCCTAATTCGGAACCATCCCCGAGTAACTTCTTGACATCTTCTTTAATCGGGCCTAATATGATGCCTATTTCGGTTATACCTGCCTTGATGAGGTGTTGAAGACCATACAAGATCATGGGTTTATTGGCTATCGGGAGCATGTGCTTGTTTCCAGTGAATGTTAAGGGTCTAAGTCTTGTTCCGTGTCCACCCGCCAAAAGGAGACCTTTCATTTCTTTCACTACCATTTCATTTTCCATGGTGCTGGATGAATAATTTGATCGTTAAGGAGTGGTTTCCACCATTTCTCTTCCTTTAGATACCATTCAACTGTCTTTTTGATATTTTCGATAAATTCATGTTTTGGCTTCCAGTCGAGTTCTTTTCTGATTTTGGTTGAGTCCAAACTGTAGCGTATGTCGTGGCCTGGTCTGTCTTCAACGAATTCTATTAACTCTCTTGGTTTTTGCATTAGTTGTAGTATTGTTTCTACAACCTTTATGTTTTCTATCTCATTTCCACTTGATATGTTGTATATCTCACTTGATTTTCCGTTCTTAAGGGCAGCATCTATTGCTGTGCAATGGTCCATCACGTATATCCAGTCTCTAACATTTTTTCCTGTACCATATACTGGTATTTTCAAGTTTTGATGTGCTCTTATGATGGTTTTTGGGATGAGTTTTTCTGGAAATTGGAAAGGTCCAAAGTTGTTTGTGCATCTGGTCAATATTATGTTTAGGCCGTATGTTCTTTGATAGGCCAGACAGAGCATATCTGCCGAGGCCTTTGAGGCGGCATATGGTGAAGAAGGTTTTAACCTGTCGTCCTCTATGAATGATCCGTTTATGATGTCACCGTAGCTTTCATCTGTTCCAATTTGAATGAATCTGGTTTCCTTATTGTTTTTTCTTAGAGTTTCGAGTATGTTTAAGGCTCCTTCAGTGTTGCTTTTAAAAAAAGGCCAAGCATCTGC
>JBAUBP010000215.1:0-5589 GCA_049676905.1 Bathyarchaeia archaeon | reverse complement strand
AATAAGCAGTTTCCAGAACCAGTCTTTATGAGACACTTCTAAGGCAGGCTTATTGGATTTGACCCACCATAATCCTTCTAATTTCGGGACTCCAAAATCTCTTCCTTGTGCTTTACAGATTTTTTTTATACCATAGGTGAGAGGATATAATGTTTCAATTGATTTTGTGAAAATTGTTCCAGCGGGTTCTCCTTTTCCTTCAATTGTTAGGTAAGGGATTTCTCCAAATTCGACAATTATGGGTGTGGATTTTGCAGTGTAATACTGCTTGTATTCTTTTGTAAGATCTAACTTCAAGGTAGTCACGACATATTGTTCTTTCATGTTTTATAATTTATTCATCATACAAAGCGCGTTTAATTTTCGTAAAGCACCGCGTGCGCCTTGGAACTGTAACTGTAGTATTGGTGGTCTAACTAGCTTTAAGACGCAGATACTGAAAATTCGAGTCGAAAAACCACTATCTTTCCGAAATAAGGTTCTGTAGGATCGAGTGGGCCTAGATTCGTTTATTTTTTCCAGTAGCTGACTTTTTTACATTTAAATAAATCTGTAAATTTTATTATGCCTTGACTCTAATCTTAACTCTTAAAGAGATGTGGTAGTATAGCGTAATTTATCCTGCGCACTATTAAGGGATATAAATGAAATTTCCAAGAATCTTTTTGGTACTGATAAATTCTTTCTTATGGCAACCTTCTTTCATCTCTTTTTGGAAATCTATTAGAAATTATCTCCCTCTCAATATACGCGATTTTATCGGACACTCAACCCTATTCATTCTCAATTTAGATACTATTGGAAATGTTCAACAAATCAAAGATATGACTGAAAAACAAATTACGACACTTGCAATAGAGAATACAAATATTTGTAATGCAAATTGCCAATTCTGTGCATATAGATATCAAAAAAGACCCAAAGATTTCATGTCCAATAATTCGTTCAAACAATCAATAAAGCAATTTGCAGAAATTGGTGGTGGAGCATTACTAATCACTCCTGTTGTTGGCGATCCATTAATTGATAAAGATCTGATCAACAAAATCAGATTCGGCAAAAAAATAAAGGAGATAAAATACATCTTTCTTTTTACAAATCTAATCGGACTAAATGAATTCAATATTACTGATTTTATATTATCAGGTTTGGATGAAATCAACATTTCTGTCTGCATTGGCAGCAGAGAAATGTACAAAAGAATATTTGGTGTTGACAAATACAGTACAGTAATCAATAACCTTGAAAATTTGTTAATAGAAAATCGGAAGTTAGGGAATAAGGTAAAAGTACATATTCACCTCAGAGCTGAGAAACCCTATAGTAGCACGACATCAAGTTCGGATTATCAGTATCTGTCGAAAAAATATGGTAGAGATCTTTTTCACATTGATTCCGAATATGATAATTGGACAGGAATTATTACAAAAAATAGTTTGCCGAAAGATAATCCGTTCAAGAAAATTAAAAACATGTCAGAGCCATGCCAGGAATTATATAATGGTGTAATTGTTTTTGCAAATGGTGATGTAGGTGGCTGTTGGAGAAGAGATATTGAAGGAAAATTGGTAATTGGAAATATTTACGATAATTCATTAAATGATATTTGGAAGGGAAAAAATATTCGCATAATTAGGCAAAACTGGATAGATGGAAAAATTCCAGATGTTTGTAAAAATTGTTTTGCATATGAGCCTTTGTCTGTTTTATTGGCTAATGCGCGTGCACAAAATATTAGATATGTTACATTCACTAAATAGCTCGTGTCACAGTTTTAATCAAGTCCTGTTTTTCGTCTCCATCTTTGATATAAGAATGTGTTCAAGGGCCATCTATATGGTCCATAAGTATCAATTGCACGGCCTATAAGCTCAGCAAAAAATTTGTAGATAATATTTCTGTCCTCGTAAACCATGAATCTTTTACGTGACATAAATGTTGCAATGTCAAGCAGTAATTCATCATGAAGCTTTTTAGAATCTTGTTGTATTGCTTTGACATATGGTGTTTGGGGAAAGTCTTTTTTTTGTGAGTACATTTGCCAATTTCTTGAAGGGAACTTTAACACACTTAGTCTTCTACAGAATTGGAGCTTAGCATTTGAAGAGAGAATCCGTTGAAGGTACACTTTATCGTCGCCATACTTAACATCTTGTGACCATAAACCCACAGTTTTTGTTAGTTGCCTGTGATGAAGCCAATTACTTGGGGAGATAGTATACCCTATTGAAAGTCGATTATGAATAGCAAAAGTTCCTATTGCTCCTTTGGGTGCGATGAGTGCACCTAATGAATAAACGAAATCGCTATTGCCGTTTCGGATACAGTTAATTAGTTCTGATAAGTGCCAAGGGAACCATAGGTCATCATGTCCAAGATAAGTGATGAATTGACCTTTGGAGCGACTAAGACCTTCATTTCTAGGTAAGCTTGGACCGCCAGAGTTAGATTTGAGATTTACCCATTTGATTCGATCATCCTCAAAGGATGAGACTATGTTTTCACTGTCATCAGTACAGCCGTCTCCAATAACCCATACTTCGAAATCGTTGAAATCCTGCAGTAATACTGTCTGTATGGCAAACTTCAATGTCCCACTGCTATTATAGGTGGGAATAATCACGCTGACCGTCGGTTCTTTTTTGGGCATATGCCCACCAAAATCAAGATTTTAACTAAGATTAAACGGGATACATCTATATGTTTATGCCAGTTTGGCATCTCACGATTATCTTCATGATTCGGTTGTTTTTAGATTTGTCTGCTATTTTGGATATTGGTAAATCATAGAATATGGGGATATGCATATGTTGAATTTGATTTGGAATTTATGTTGTCAATTGTTCGCTCATTATTGTTGAGTAATGTCTGAATGACATGGTTGTATAGAACGCCTCTATGTCTACTGGGTAAAGCAGGGTATGTTGTGCTTTTGACAGAGTTAATGTGGTTTAGTCGTTCTTTGTTCCATAAGAAGTTGGTATCCAAATTTTCTTTAAGATTAGCGATAATGTGTTGGGGATGATACTTCACCTCAGCTCCGAGATAATTCATCCCGTCAGCGCCAACAACCAGAAGAAAGTTTGCTGCATGATATCCAGAGAACTCGATCTTATCTTCTATGTATCTTTCAGGAAAGGTGAATATTTGAAATTCGTCTGACGACTCCTCTTGATATTCCTTTATTTTATCTAACACACCTAATTGGTTAACACGCTCAGGAGCTCCTTTATCCCAACGGATGCACATCGGATGGAAATAGATCCAGTGGGCTCCAGCCCCAGCCACTTCACGAGCAAGATATTGTATGGCACCTACGTGTTCTTTAGATGTTAAAGCACTGACGCCGATTTTTAGTCTACTACCGTTATTCTCAATGTGTGTTCTCAAATTTTCAATTTTGTTTAGAGTGGTTTGGAGATCTGAATTGGTCGCTCCAGTCCAATCGTATATCGACACTCTAATGGTTGATGCGTGTAAAGAGAGCGCTTCGGCAACTTGCTGCTTGTCTAGCAGACTTCCATTAGTTACAATGGCTATTTCGATAAAACCGTAATCCTTTGCTAATTTCAGCACCTCTGGAAAAATCGGTGACATCGTAGGTTCACCTCCAGACAAGAGAAGTCCTCTTGTCTGTCCTTCAAGACGTGCAAATAACCGTTCGATAAAACTGAGATCAAGATTGTATGAATAGAGGCCTGTGGTACTTGGACAGAGAGGACATGTTTTATTACAGTCAGTTGAGATGTCCAGCTCTAGAGTTGCTGGCATGATCTGCTGATTCTGTAGGTAAGCCTCAAGTTTTTTTCTGTGATGTAAAACTTTGTAGGCTGAAGCGATCTCAAGCATGGACACTTGAAGTCATTATCCTCATAAATAAATTCATTGTGAGCTAACTAGTTTATGATTACCAGCAGGCGTGTGTTCTCTAATACACTTTTTTTTCTAGCATCAAATGAATCGGATTTCATAATAGGGAGGGTTTTTCACAATTTCTGGGTGCAAAGCAATGAGGCAATGGCGCACGTGCTAACTTGGCAGAGCGAAGTATAATCTATTATACAAGTTGTTTAATAGTCCAATTGGATAATTTGAGTCTTGGATGAATTGTCAATGAGTTTCAAGAGTATTTTTTTGGCTATTCTGCCTTTAACAATTATTTTATTTTCAATATTGGTTCTTCCCTACGCCTCTGCATTCACTGTGAATCCAACTATGGATCTCACGACCTCCTCTAATATGGTTGGAGCAACTGATGCCGTCTATTCTTTTCACTCAGAGAACCCCAACACCATCTTTCCTCAAGAATCAATAGTAATTTTTACAGTGCTGATACCCACAGGGTATTCGGTCAATCCTGCATATTTGACTACTACGCCCGATATCGTGGTTATGACCGGCGTCTATGGTGTTATTGGCCAACCGATAAGCGGTTATCTCAGGCTCAATACTACCGGGGTTTCAGGTTTGTTCGTTATTAATGCAAAACGTATTAGTCCGCCGACGGTGCCAGCATATGTTCCGATTGGTACAGCACAAATAGTTCCGCCTACTATGAATGCTCCTGGATCATGGAGTGTAACTCTTGGAGCTCCAAATACTGGTGAATATATTGATCTAAGTTTTGTAGCAGGATTCTTTATCAACCCATCAACACCAGGCGTCTATGTTTGGGCGCCATCAATAGCCCAAGCAGGGGATGCGTCTACAGCATCTATGGATCCAAGACCAGGTTTTACAAACGAGATCAGAATAATGGGACCGCCTGTGGGAGGTCTTACAATGACTGTTGACAAGCTTGAATTATTGATACCCTATCTAGGATTAGCAGGATTGATTGCGGCCGTTTCAACAGTCATCATTATTAGAAGACGTAGAGGCTGAAGATTCAAGCGTACGCTTAAGTGCTAGCGGTAGTAGTCTAGCCTGGTTTGGTTTTTAAGTTCATACAGATTATCGTATACTATTGTTTTGTTTCAGTAAAGCAGACTAAACCTCCGAGTTGGCTAAGACGAACTCCCGCTTTCGTTTCTATTTTGACTATTCTTGTTTTGATGTTCTTATTTTTTGAAATTTGTAAAAGTCTGTGAACTCTATTTTTCTCTTTAGTATTGGCGAGATATTTGTCTGTCAGTATAATGTATTCAGGCTTAAGTTTGCTGTGCTCCGATTGACTGTTAACTAGTTCCTCTATGTCTTTGATTGAATATAGTATTACTGAGTCGCCATCAGTTTCATTGAGACGTTTCTCTAAGGTATCTATGATATGATCCACATCTTCTGAAGTAGTCTCAGAGAGTAAACTGCGGAACTCCTTAGTTTTAATTAATTCAGAAACTTCGTGGAGTTGGGCTGCGGACCCTGCCAGTTCACCGAAAGTAGCATTGTTTGAACTATTTTCTTGGAAAAGCCACTGATGATGTTTCTGGATGTGGTCGAGGAAGTCTTTTGCATAGTTGGTCTTCATAGGAGCCGTAATTATTATGCTCCTTACACCTTCCAGTAGTAGGGGCCTCAATTTATACATGACAGATTCCCTAAAATTATAGAGGTTCTTTTTGTCGTTATTGTCCATTTCTACTGTGACAT
>JBAUBP010000214.1:0-2664 GCA_049676905.1 Bathyarchaeia archaeon | reverse complement strand
CAAACATATTCTTACTTGAATGATCTCCGGAATAACGATGGAACTGATTGGGCTGTCACAATATTTGTAGCTCACAGCTTTTGGGATCTTGATGGGTGCTTCACAGATGGCTGGTTTGGATATGCCTACCTTGGAGGACCATTCATGGTAATGACGTATGACAATGATGGATACTTTCTATGGAACATGGAGGCAGTAACAGCACATGAGATGGGGCATATCTTCTATGCTGCTGATGAGTACTCGGGGGCATGGAGTGCTGCAGATCCATCCAGAGAGTGGGGTTATCTGGCAGTTGAGAATCAAAATAGTGAAGATGGCGGTTCAAGTAATTACGTTTGTATTATGAGAGGTCAAGTGTATCCTTATTCAAGCGGTGCCGTTTGTCCATACACGAGAGGACATGTTGGATGGAGAGATTCGGATATTGATGGAATTATGGACATTCTCGATTTTTATCCTGAGAATACTATGATCAGTTATCCAACATCTCCTACCTCTGATACAACACCCTACTTTTCTGGTTCAGCAAATTCAAGACAGACCTATCCAAACAACAATCCAATGGGTTTGGGAAATGACATCACAATTAATACAATTAGTCTTGTGGCATATGGCATATCAGATGAAAATGGTAATCCAATTTCTGACACTATGTTAGCAAATCCTTCCGATGGATCTTTTGATTCATCTCTTGAAGATTGGTATTTCACTTCGATTCCATTGTCCTATGGAACCTACGAATATGTGATTGGTATTGTAAATAGCGCTGGTAACGACCTCGTATTTTCTATTTGGGTAACAATTGCGCCATCCATTACCTTCCAAACAAACGGTGTTGGAAGTGACGCATCTAGTATAATTCTGGCTATTGATGGTATCAGTTATGATATTACTCAATTACCACAGAGCTTCATTTGGCCTGTCGGATCTTCACATACTGTCTCGGCATCAAATCCGATCAATGTTGGAACGGATAAAAGATATGTCTGGACTTCATGGAGCGATGGAGGAGCACTAACTCACACCTACATTGTACCCAGTTCCAGTCAGACAGTTTCTGCCAACTATAAAACACGATATTATTTGACAGTCAACTCACCTTATGGAACCGTTTCTGGCGAGGATTGGTATGATAGTGGTTCAACAGCTTATGCTGGTTTAGACACTGATACAGTAACAGAGGACTCCACCAGACGTGTCTTTACACAATGGACTGGTGATGCTAGTGGTACCGATTATAGTCAATCGGATTCCATCACTATTGATGGTCCCAAGACTGCTACTGTAGAATGGAAAACTCAATATTACTTAACAGTGAATAGTGAATATGATTCTCCACAAGGTGAAGGTTGGTACGACGAAAACACTGAAGCATCCTTTAGTGTTACTTCACCTGTCGTTGCCCCAGATGGAAACCGTTATACATGTACTAGCTATTCTGGAGATGCTTCAGGTGATACGACAAACGGAATTATATTGATGGATAATCCTAAGACAATAATCTTTGAATGGATACAAATAATTTGGATATATGATGCAGAATCTTACATAGTGGCTGCAGAAGAAAATAATGCCTATTTTATTTATCCAAATTATGAGGGTGTTAAACCTCCTGGTGTAAGTTATGCCTGGGTGAGTGACTGGACAGCAACGGGATTCATTATAGGCATGTGCTCAAACCTCCAGAATGAAGCAACAGATACAGATCAAGCTATTATTAATGCTAATACGGGTGAGCCGCTGATTCATGATAGCACTATAGTACTTTTCGGCGGTCCTATTGTTAATGCTCCTGTAAATTATTATGAGAAAAATAGAATATCACCGCTGTACTGGAGAAGTGTTAGCGGCACATATTACTGGTATTTAGCTGATGGAACCAGATTAGACGAAACTGCTATGCCATTCTCGCAGATCTCAGGAGGACACCAAGACATGTTTGTTGTAGAATCATTCGTAGATAATTCAGGTAACAATGTCTTCATAGTGTACGGTTACGGTTGGAAGGGGACATTTGCAGCCGGTCTTTTCTTCAAATCAATTGTGTACCCGAATCTCAGCTCTTATTCAGATGCCTGGTACGTGTATCGTTGGAATGACTCTAATGGGGACGAATTCGTAGACCTCACTGAGATAAATCAAAATCCTGTGGTTAAGGGGCAATAAACTAATGTTTGAAAATAAAACATTCACCGTCAAAGCGCTAATCTTAGTATTAATAATTCTTACATCTCTAAAATTAGGAACAATCGACGATGATTTTTTCGTCCAAGCGCAAATAGGTCTCACCTCAATCGAAAATGAAGTCATCGATGCCCCATCTGAATCGGTATATTTTGTATTTCCTGATCATGATGCAAATAATCCGAAACCTCCAGGTGTAGGTTATGCTTGGTTGAGTGATTGGACTGCTATAGGATTCATGTATGGTATGTGCTCGAATATGCCTCAGAATATCGCTCCAGATACCCGAACTAGTTTATTCAGTAACGCGAATGGTGCGCCAATCATAAGTGATTCATGTCTTGTATTATTTGGTGGTCCTATTGTTAATGCTCCGGTAAATTATTATGAGAAAAATAAGATTGCACCACTCTATTGGGGAAGTGTCGGTGGCATTTACTATTGGTATTTAGCTGATGGAACTCGACTTGATGAAAC
>JBAUBP010000213.1:0-1888 GCA_049676905.1 Bathyarchaeia archaeon | reverse complement strand
CGCGCATTAGGTTACACCGAGTCAGAAATTCATTGGCTGAAAGCACGCCGTTGAGATTTTCCCCTTGAAGTCCTAAGAATTTCGGTGAACCTGCCCCACTTCCAATGAATATTGCGTCATAACCCAGATCAAACAATTCAGCGATAGTCATTGATTTACCAATTACAACGTTCTTTTCAATTTTTATTTCCAGACTTTGAACATAATCAATAGATTTTCTCATGATTTCTTTAGGTAGACGAAACGCTGGAATTCCATAAACTAATACTCCTCCAGGCTCATGCAATGCCTCAAAAATTATGACTTTGTAACCTAACTTTGCCAGATCAACAGCTGCTGTGAGACTCGCTGGACCCGAACCAATTATTGCTACCTTTTTTCCTGTCGATTCTCTTTTGGATACGTCTATATCTTGTCCCCTGTCTGCCGCAAATCTTTCAAGGGCTCCAATAGCAATAGGCTGTCCTGTCTTTGACAGAATACATGCGGCTTCACATAGTTTCTCCTGTGGGCACACTCTACCTGTCACCCTCGGGATACCATTTCGTTCTCTTATGACATTTGCAGCTCCGGTAAAGTCATTTTTTTTGATGTGCTCTATGAATCGCGGTACATCAATACCCACAGGACATCCCACAACACATTTTGGATATGGACATTGAATACATCGGCTTGCCTCAAGTTTTGCTTGGGCTTCGTCCAATCCGAGGGACACTTCTTTGAAATCGGCGATTCTATCTACAGGTTTCCTTTTGCTAACTACTTGTCTTTGAATTGCTTGGCTCTTTTTCTGTTTTCCTTTATCACCCATTCAGTTGATTCTCCAGTCGGCATTCATGATCTGATTTTTGTTCTTGCTTTTTGTAAACATTCAACCTAGAAAGTAATAGATTGAAATCTACTTTATGAGCGTCAAACTCTGGGCCATCTACACATGCAAATTTAGTTTCTCCCCCCACCGATACTCTGCATCCTCCACACATTCCAGTTGCATCGATCATTATAGGATTCAAACTTGCAACCGTGGGCACACCATACTTCCTTGTGATTTCCGCTACTACTTTCATCATAATTGCAGGTCCTATCGTGATGACTCTATCAATTTTCACTTTTTTCTGAAACAATTCTTCTAGTAGATCAGTTACTAGACCTTTGCGACCACTTGATCCATCATCGGTTGTAATAAAAAGCTCATCACTTACAGATCTGATCTCCTCAAGCATAATCAACAAATCTTTTTGGCGGGCTCCAAGGATTGTTAATATTTTATTTCCTTTTATCTTCAAGGCTTTTGCAATTGGAAAAGACCCTGCGATTCCGACTCCACCCGCAACAATCAATACAGTGCCAAAATTTTCTATTTCTGAGGGCAAACCTAGAGGACCTACTAAATCTAGTATTTCCTGACTTTTGTTTAATTGCCCAAGCTGCTTAGTAGTTTTTCCAACTTCTTGAAATACCATCCTAATATTTCCTGTATCTGGATTTGAATCAACAATAGTTAACGGTATTCTTTCGCCTTCCTCTGATACTCTTAGCACTACAAATTGACCGGGTTTGCCCTTCTTAGCGATTAGTGGAGAATAAACTGTAAAGGATTTGATTTCAGGGCCTAATTGTTCTTTTTCAATTATATGTGACATTTTTTAATACCATAAGTCAATTCGTCAATCATAGCTTTGTCATAACTTGCAATTGTGTCTAGCACATTATTTCCTATCGCCAATTTTCCAAGTTCTTTGGCAGTCTTTCCAACCTCTTGGAACACTATATTGATGGTTCCTGTTTTACTATCAGCATCTGCTATTGTCAATGGAATCCTCTCTCCCTTTTCAGAGACCCTTAAAACTACAAATTGGCCAGGTTGGCTTTTTCTTGAGATTAGAGG
>JBAUBP010000212.1:0-4287 GCA_049676905.1 Bathyarchaeia archaeon | reverse complement strand
GTGGCATTGTTCAGAGAATAATCAAGGAGCGTACAGTAAAATGAGTCAAGCAGAAGCTATTTACGCCCTCTGGCTAAGAGAGTTTAAGGTTTTCACACGTGAAAAATCAAGAATTGTTTCATCGATATTTACTCCCATGCTTTGGATATTTGTTTTCGGTGGCGGCTTAGGTTCAGCAATCAATATTGGAAATGTGAACTATCAGATCTTTATTTATCCAGGCATCTTGGTAATGAGTGTGCTCTTCAGTTCCGTATTTTTCGGGGTCTATATAATCTGGGATAGAAAGATCGATATACTGAAGGCAATTCTTGTAGCACCTCTATCAAGAACAACAATTTTCGTGGGAAAAGTACTTGGTGGATGTACAGACTCAATGATACAAGCATTGATCATGTTGCTTGTGAGTTTCGTTTTAGGTATCTACCTAACTGTATCGTCCTTTCTATTGGCAATCATTATACTTTTTCTGTTGGCGCTTAGTCTAGTGAGTACCGGCTTAATCATAGGATCTCTAATGGAAAGCCCCGAAGGTTTTAATATGATCATAAGCTTTCTTATCTTTCCGCTTTTCTTCTTTAGTGGTGCCCTGTTTCCAATTGATAATCTGCCTATCTGGCTCTCATTCATTACATATATTAATCCAGTTACATATGGAGTCGATGCTCTTAGAATGGCAATTTTAGGTGTATCTCAGTTTCCATTATATGTAGATCTTATTGTATTAACTGGATTTGCTGTAGTGATGTTCACAATAGGAACAAGGACCTTCGAAAGAATGAAATAAGGCATTTATTTCGTGCACGCCTAAAAGTATGGACCAGATGTTAATCGTTATGATAAAAGTAGTAGTTTTAAAACTCTCCACTCAAGTTTTACTATTCTTCTCTTGTAGTGACTTCTTTTTCATCTCATGAACGTATTTTGGAAAACCTCTGGGAGCATTAGCTGAGAGTTTCATTTTTTTTCTCATTCTATATATTGCTGAGAATGAAACATCCATTTCTCTCGCAATCTGTCTGTCGTTTAGACCTTTTTTGTATAGTTCCATGAATTTGTTCTGTGGAACTGATTTTCTTTTGCCTGTAGATGTTTTCTTTTTAATTTTTTTCGGTTGTTTTCCT
Source organism: Bathyarchaeia archaeon (assembly GCA_049676905.1). Classification (GTDB taxonomy): domain Archaea; phylum Thermoproteota; class Bathyarchaeia; order 40CM-2-53-6; family RBG-13-38-9; genus RBG-13-38-9. Next base: position 3,163 of record JBAUBP010000212.1, on the reverse strand, counting down.
ATTCCTGAGACTTTATCTTCTAATTGTTGCACTGCAGTCCAGAGACTTCCAGAAGTTGGGCTACCGCATTTGTCACAAAAGTTTGCGCCTTTTGTTAATTCGGCGTCGCAATTAATGCATGGATACAAACGGGTCATCCGTCATAATCACTTAATCATTATTGATGTGTATGTGGTCGTTAAATATTATGTATTTTAATGAAATTATGATATTTGTAGACCTAAATAACTTTGCATCTGGTTGATGGTAGAGTTAAGAGAATAGTGGAAGTGATGATCTTCAGATTAGATCTTTTCTCATTTTCCAATGTTCAATACTTCCGAAAATAGTATGTGCTTTATTCAATATTTTATATCCATTCTTTTGATAGAATTGCAAGGCGGCATCTCTGCCATATAATAGCATGTGATGGGCTCCCTTATTTTTCGCAATTTTTTCAAGTTCTCTAAGTAAGAGGGTTCCGATTCCTCTGTTCTGGAAGTCTAATTCCACTGCCATATACCTTATCTGAGCTTCAACGCCAGAATTGAGATGTAATCTGCCCACAGCGACTATTTTTTTATTCATACAAGCCATTAGATGGATTGATTCATCTTCTAACGGATCTTTCTCACTTCCACGTGGTTGTTTCCATGGTTCTCTAAGAATTCTCCATCTGAGATCATAATATTTCTCAATATCGACTTGATTCTTAGGTTGGAGAATCTCAATTTTCATTATCCATAACCGTTCTGAAAATCAGAAGACTTAGCGCGCGCAACACCAAAATGTGTGTTATTTATTTTCTGAGTTTCTAATTATTTTATTCTTAAGAATTCCAATACCCTCGATCTCCAATTCTACTGTATCGCCTGGCTTTACCCATTTGTCCAACTCTGCACCACATCCGCCTCCCACTGTCCCCGAACCAAAGAATTCTCCAGGATAAAGCGTTTCATCTTGGGAACAATATTTGATCATATCTTCCCATGTCCAATACATATCGCCACTATTGCCTTCACAAGTAATCTTGCCATTTATTCTAGCTATCATTTTCAAATTTTTAATTTTAGAGTGAAGCTCGTCTGAGGTAACTAGGCATGGACCCATTATGTTGCTGTTATTGAAATCTTTTCCTTTTGCAGGTCCCATGCTAACTTCCATTTCTGCCATTTGACGATCTCTAGCACTTATATCATCGAATATTGTATATCCTACAATATGTTCAGTAGCTTTCTTTTTTGATATATTCGTACCTTTCTTCCCGATGTACATACCCAATTCCAATTCATAATCTAATTTCTCTGTATAACTGGGCCAAAGTATTGGATCATCAGGTCCCGCAACAGTATTTGGATTGCCCTTGTGATATATCGGAATCTCATACCATATCTTCGGGATTGTTTTGCCACGTTTCTTTAGGGCAGTTTCCAAATGTTTTTCGAATCCCATAAAATCTCTTATCGATTTAGGTCTGGGTATCGGAGCAAGCAGTCTGATTTCGTCCTTTCTATATGTGATTTGTTCAGACTTGGGGCCTTCTAATTGTTCGTTTCTTCTCAGTCCTCTCTCAACAAATTCTTTACCCATTTTCGAAGCCTTATTAGAAGTAGATCCCAAATGAAGAAATTGAACCATGTCAGATGGAATCGATGCGTTAGCCAAAGTGTAAATGTCTTCTTCTGATCTCTCGTAATGCAGATAGGATGCATAAGCAGAATTCAGATCAATTATGCAGTTAGAGCTAAGGCAGCCTATTCTATTGAATATGCCAATAGGGTTCTTTACTTGAAAAGTAACTAATTTCATTGGATCGTACCACAAAAATTTGTATTACAATAATTGCAGAGATTTATAAGAATTAATGAACTAGGAAGAAAATGATTTCCAAAGACTCATAAATTACAATTGAAGGCTTTCATTTCAAAGTGGGGGAAAAAATATCAAGAGCTTTAACTTTCTGCTAAATGTCGTAATTTTATCACATGGGTTAAATCATGTACTGCAACTTGTTATTCCAACATTACTTCCGATCTTAATCTTAGAATTTGAAATATCGAATTATACAGCTGGAATCTTAATAGCATGTTTCCTCCTTCCTTACTCTCTCCTACAAATTCCATTTGGATATCTGTCAGATCGTAAAGGTCGCAAGAAAATACTAGTTATCGGAATATTCCTTTACTCACTTGGGACCTTACTATGTGGGTTATCACAAAATATCGTACAGCTTGGCATCACCCAATTCATAGCTGGGGTCGGCGGCGCGTCATATCACCCAATTGGAATACCATTGGCTTCGTTGGCAGTTGAAAAAGGTAGACGCGGTCAGGCAATGGGTTTTCATCAGACAGGTGGCGCTATAGGAGCATTCATAGCTCCACTTGTTTCTGCATCTATCGCCGTATTTCTAGGATGGAGATATAGCTTTATGTTCTTGTCAATTTTTGGCTTCATTTTAGGTTTATTCATTTGGACTAGAATAGATGAATCCAAACTCATGGATACAAAAAATGAGAGGATTAGTAATCTTAGATCTATTTTCACAAACCAAAAAGTTGTAAGATTAATTATTTTGTTATTTACTTTCGGTTTATTACATGTCATTTCATATAGAGCGTTGATGCCGTTTCTTACAACTTATGCTATTGCAAAACATGCTCTTAGTTTGGAATCTGCTGCTCAGCTGCTATCTCTACTTCAAATTATGGGAATAGTTGGGAGTCCATTATTTGGAAGGTTATCTGATGGAATTGGTAGAAAACCAACTTTGTACATTATTCTGATGTCACAAGCACTAGTAATGTATCTGATTACTTATTCCTCGGTTGGAATCCTCGTAATTTTACTCGGGGTAATGGGTCTTATTGCATTTGGATGTCTTGCTGTTACCGATACTTGGATCACTGAGATGAATTTTCCTCAAATAATGGGAACTCTAGTTGGTGTTGCTGTAAGCGCAAGTTTCTTCATAGGGGCAATAATTACGCCCATAGTGGGATTTCTGGCAGATAAAGTTGATTTTGATTATGCGTTTAGAATTATGGCGATATTGACTCTGGCTGGCATACCTATTCTCAAAATAATTTCCGATAAAGATTCATGAATCTATTTTTTCTTTCCTAATCTACCTTTGAACTTTTCTATTGGATATCTACTCTTGTTTTTTTCAATTTTTTTGAGA
>JBAUBP010000211.1:0-1623 GCA_049676905.1 Bathyarchaeia archaeon | reverse complement strand
TACCCACATTGCTAAGCCGTCATCAGCAGCTTGAAAGAGTTCAGCCCCGTATTGTTTTAGAATTCCATCTTTTAATTTCTCTCGAAGCATTTTCTGGTAAAGGTGGCAATGTTCAGTGAAATCCTTGCTCAGGTCTTCTTTCTCTAATATTTGGAATCCTGTCTTTTTCATTAGCTCTTCGTAGCCGTCTAAGGTTTCCATATAAGGGAATGCCATGAAACTGTTGAGAGCTTCCCACTCTTCAGCAGACATGTTTCCTGTTTGAAGCCAGTCTGTAAAAGCTATGATTCCTTGAGGTTTCAAAACTCGGTATGATTCCTGTATTAGTTTGTCTTTATCAGTGATATAGCACCAGGCATCTTGGCCCCAAACTATATCGAAACTTCCTTCTTTGAAGGGAATATCTAAAGCATTACCTAGTTTGTAAGTAATCGAATCAGTTAGGCCTTCTTTTTCGGTTCTTTTTATTGCTTCACTAATCATCTTTTGTGTAGCGTCTAATCCTGTCACTTGACATCCATACTTCTTTACTAGATGTCGTGCTGGACCACCAAGAGCACTGCATATATCTAATACTACGTTATCTTTTGCGATTCCTGCCTTTTGTGCAAGTGCATCAGTTTCTTTATCACCGCCAACGTGAATTTGTTCTCCCATAAGCATTTCCCATAGAATACCTACAGGACCTTCATAGACTTCATTTACATCTCCAATGGTGAAGTCTAATCGTTTACCTTTTTCTAAACTCATTTTTTTTCCTTCTAGAATAAGGATAATAAAAAAATAGAAATCTTATTTTAGATTATCTGGGTTTATCCAGCACCTTGGATCTGGTGCTAACATATCTTCTTTATCATAATATGCTGTTGCTCTGCAGCCCCAACAAACTGAATTATGCTCACAACTGCTGCAATGTCCCGGCATATTTTTCTGATTTCTCAAATGAGTTAGAAGAAGTTGATCCTTACTTTCTTTAATTATTTTTTCTAGAGGTTTCTTACTAATATTGCCAAATCCTTTTCTAATTACAGAACATGGTGTTACGTCGCCATCTATTGTTACACAAATCATTCCACCGCAGTAGAACTTATTGACGTCCATTGTGCTCATCGAAGGTTGAGATTTTGAATAGTTGCTCACATCCCTTGAATCGCATGCTTCTCTTATCTCCTCAATTGTTGGGATCCATTCTGAATGTTCCTTAGCAAGACCAGCTTCGCACATTTGAGTCAAGCAGGTTCTCATACCTTTCTTTCTAAAAAAATAGTTAATCGTATTTTTTACATCCTCGCCTGCCACGAGTTTAGTGAAAGTGATGCAGTTTACCATATTCTCAGGTTTTTTGCCCAGCGACTGTATATTATCAGCTCCTTTTAATATAGTCTCAATCTTCTGCCGAGCATCACCAGTGTGCAACTTTGTGAAAACATTTTCATTTAGACTATCCAAATGTACTGAAACAAATCCACCTTCAGTCACTTTAACAACTTTCTTAGCTATCTCCACATCTGCCAGTAGAAGCCCACTTGTCCAGACGTTATTTTTTAAGCCTCTTTTGATTGCGTATTCCATCAGATCATACCAATCGTTTCTAAGTAATGGATCTCCCCCTAACCAGTCTAT
>JBAUBP010000210.1:0-3094 GCA_049676905.1 Bathyarchaeia archaeon | reverse complement strand
GATCAGTAGCCGGTGAAATAGCTGATTATATGCGATTACATGGTCCTTTCATGCCACATAGACTCAGTTCTGAAGAAATGGAATATACCACATTGCCTGAAGTACTCGATAAGCTAAAAGACAGATTCCAAAAGTCAGAATAGGAAAAACAATATAGTTCGAAATCAAACAATTTACGTTTAACATGAAAAAAAAAGTTGGCATAAACGGGTTCGGGAGAATAGGACGTAATTTCTATCGAGCCTCTCTGCGAGACAAAGAATTCCAAGATCAATTCGAGATAGTCGCAGTAAATGATATCACGGATTCTCGAACGTTAGCACATTTACTGAAATACGATTCAGTATTAGGGAAACTAAATAATACGATAGAAGTTGAAGAAAATGCCTTCAAAGTAGATGACAAAAAAATTGAAGTTCTTCGAGAAAGAAATCCATCAAGTCTACCATGGAAAGATCTCAAAGTTGAATATGTTCTTGAGGCAACTGGACTTTTTACACATCGCGATGATGCAGCTAAACATATTGATGCTGGAGCTAAAAAAGTAGTTATAACAGCACCAGCAAAAAAGCCTGACGTAATGATTGTACTAGGAGTTAATCATGAAGATTATGATCCAGTTAATCACGAAATAATCTCTATGGCATCTTGTACTACAAATTGCATAGCTCCAATGGTAAAAGTTCTGAATGATGTTTTTGGTATTGAATATGGATTAATGTCAACTTGTCATGCTTATACTAATGATCAAAGACTACTTGATTTTCCGCATAGAGATCTTCGAAGAGCCAGAGCTGCCTGTCTATCGATAATTCCCACAACCACTGGTGCAGCTAAAGCAGTCGGAAAAGTTATTCCAGAAATGGAAGGCAAAATGGATGGTGTTGCGTTAAGAGTTCCTGTTCCCAATGGTTCTATAATTGATTTTGTAGCTCATCTAAAAAAAGACACCACAGTAGAAGAAATAAACTCTGCTTTAAAGAAGGCTTCCGAAACAACATTGATAGACATTCTCGAGTATACTGAAGAACCTTTGGTCTCATCAGATATTGTGGGAAATTTCAATTCCTCAGTAATTGACGGCCTGAGCACTATGGTTATTGGAAAGAGATTTGCAAAAGTCTTCGCTTGGTATGATAATGAGTGGGCTTTTTCATGCCGCCTTGTAGATCTAATAAAATATATCGAAAAAAAGGGTGTAAGCCAATAAGAACACTTGTTTTGTGAAATCTTTTTTTTATTTTCTATTTACTTGTAATATTCTTTTCGAATGGTAGTATGTATCATTATTTTTCCGTTTAATACGATGCTCTTTTTTTATTCTCTTAGACTAAGCATACCACTGCGATGTCATTAACATTTGATCCTGTTGGTCCCGTAATGATTAGATCGCCTATTTTCGAAAAGAAATTATACGAATCATTATCGTTTAGCATCTTCTTATTGTTTAGACCAGACTTTTGAGCTCTTAAAAGAGATTTGCCATCGACTATTGCTCCTGCCGCATCTGTTGGCCCATCAATGCCATCAGTTCCGATTGAAGCGATTGCAACACCTTCCATCTTAGCGATTTTTGATGCAGCACTAAGTACAACTTCTTGATTTCTTCCTCCCAATCCTTTTCCTTTTATCGTAACTGTTGTTTCTCCGCCAACAATAACTGCTGCAGGTCGCGTAATAGGATTTCCAGAACTGAAAATCTCTTTGGCAATTGCACCCAAAAAAATACCTATATCTTTTGCTTCGCCTTCCATATATGATGTTAGAAAAAGAGTGTTGAATCCAAGTTCTGTAAGTTTCTTTTTAGCTGCGAGACATGCTAATCTGTTGTTTCCAAGCACTATGTTGTGTACGTGGTCGAATGCGGAATCATCTGATTTTGGTGTTTCAGGTATTTTGCCATTAAGACCCATTTCAAGGATTTTCTTTATTGATCCTGGAATTTTTTCAGATAATTTGTATTTCTCAAAAATATCAGCTACATCTTGGTATGTTGTTTGATCGGGAGCTGTAGGACCTGAAGATATTGTATCTAAAGGATCGCCTACAACATCAGAAAGAATCAAACTGATTAATGTCGCAGGTTGAGCTTTCTTGGCAAGCCAACCTCCTTTAAAGTCTGATAAATGTTTTCTCACAGCATTTAATTCGTTAATAGTTGCGCCACTACGTAGTAATAATTGAGTTACAGTCCGTTTATCGTTGAGGGTGATTCCTTCCTTTGGTATTGCCATCATGGCTGAACCTCCTCCAGAAATTAGGCAAATAATTAGGTCTTCTTTACAGGTATTCTCAGCAATTTCAAGCATTTTTCTTGCACCCGACATTCCATTTTCCGTTGGAATGGGATGCCCAGCTTCGTTCAGATAGATCTTTTTTGTAGGGTAATTTACAGATGTCCCGGTCAGAATATTTACTATGCCATGAGTTATTTTATCGCCTAACAAATTCTCAAGGGCCTGAGTCATTGGGCCGCTTGCTTTTCCTCCGCCAATCACAATTATGTTTTTAAATTTGTTCAGATTGAACTGCTTTGAACCAATCGTCAGTATTGAGTCTGATACCGAAACATTATCGATGATCAATTGGTAGGGATTTGCTGATAATAATGCAGACTCGAATGCTAATAGAATGGCATCTCTAACTTTGCGATCAGTTGGTGTTGTGGAGTTCTCAAGAATTTTATTTTTATTCTTGATAGGCGACATAAATTTCTTCCATCTATTATGTTAAACCATTTTTGTTTCAGAAAGCTGACGTATCTTCATAACATCAGGATTTACTAGTTGTGGAGGGTGCACTCCTTTAAACACGTTCAGCAAATTCTCAGTAGCCATGTTAGCCATACCGTGTCTGGACTCACGAGTAGCACTGGCAATATGAGGTACGATAGTTACATTATCAAGTTCTATTAATGGATTATCAGGATCAATTGGCTCTTTCTCAAATACATCTAATCCAGCTCCAGCGATAGTTCTATTTCTCAGAGCAGAAATAAGGGCATCTTCATCAACAATTGGTCCACGTGAAGTATTAATTAAATGGGCAGTAGGTTTCATCATTTTAAATTCATTATGACTAATGAGATTCTGGG
>JBAUBP010000209.1:0-1548 GCA_049676905.1 Bathyarchaeia archaeon | reverse complement strand
TCCCAGGAATCCGGCAACAAATTTTGATATGTGTTTTTTCTCTGATGGATATAGTGCCGGAGTGACAAATGCAAATAGCTGATATGCAATTAGTGGAGATGAAACACCGATTCCAATCAAAAAGGCTAACGCGACATATACGTAGGCAGTATCCATCAGACCACCTGCTATGAGTGCTGCTTCACTTGGAAGAAGATCATATCTAATCCTGTGCATGATCACGGATATTATTGGCTCGTAGGGTGCTCCGGGGTCGAGTAGACCTTTTGGATTGACTGGGAAGAAACCAATGAATAATCCAGAAACAATTACTGTAATGAATACGATTCTCATTCGGGAGAGAAATTCGTCCAAGTGATCCCAGAAGTTCATCCGTTCACGTTTGTGTGTATCACTAATTTGAGTTCCCGCCTGATTGTTCTGCACTAGCTATTAACAGATATCCTATATTGTTATCGCTCATTATCAGAAAAACGAGTTAAACTTTTGGAATTCAAGTAATACTACTCAATTATAGCGCGCGCTTTAATACTTAATTTGGCAACTGGTTTTTCTCTTAAAAGGTTGTGGAGATGTTTTTCCGCGATTTTGAGTTCATTTTGGCTGTTTATGTTAAAAAAAACTCTTAAAGATGGATCAATCTTCCTAATTGCGCTAATGTCTAAGTAATTTACTGATTTTAACATCGATATTAGATCTGAAACACGAGTACTATTGTTAATTTTTAGTTGACTCAAACATTGACAAGTTTCATCATATTCATAAACTGCATGGAGTGGTTCCAAATATCCATTTGGCCAACGCGGAATCGCTAAATCAAATCCTATAGCTTTCTCAAAAAGCAGATTCAATACTTCACTTTTAATAAATGGCATATCACATGCAATTACGGCTACGTATCCCTCAGAAAATTTGTTTAGGCCTGATATTAAGCCAGTTAAAGGACTTTTTAAACCTCCACCATCTCTGACAATTTCTATATCCCTAGGTAAAATTTTTTGAAATTCTTCGATAGAATCATTTTTGCTAATGGTGACAACAATCGAGTCAGTGATTTTTCTCGATTGATCGATTATGTATTCGATGAGCGGTTTATCTTTTAGTCTTACCAGTGCTTTATTTCTGCCAAATCTTAAACTGGAGCCTCCAGCTAGAATGATAGCTCCGCGCATACAATCTTTACCGGTAAAAGATGAATTGATAAGATTATGATTTTGATTCTTGTTCGCCAGGTTTTGATCCGGCTTCGGTGATCTCTTTAGATATCTGTTCCATAGTTTTACCTTCAGTTTGAATACCCAGTTTCTTCGCTGTCTCTAAAAGAAGGTCGGATTCCTTTGTTTGATATTGCACTGGTTGTGATGGTTGTTGTGTTTGCTGAGTTGGTGTAGGAGTTTTTCCATCAGAAGCATCTTTAAACTGTCTTATTGAATCACCTATAGATTTTGCTAACTGAGGAAGTTTTTTAGGACCAAAAATAATTAGTACTATTGCTAATATTAGGGCTATTTCCCATGGACCGATAAATGGCATTTAACTATCCCACAC
>JBAUBP010000208.1:0-2207 GCA_049676905.1 Bathyarchaeia archaeon | reverse complement strand
TCAACTTCGACAACACCATAATGTTTAGGATCTTCGACTTCTTGTAGTAACAGAATTGCGTCTGAATCCAATCGCTCATATTCGTCAGCTAATTCCTGTAGATAATTATGTTCATTAGATATTATGTGAGTGTCTCCTGCATGAACTAAGAAGCCTTCATTTCCGATAATATTATGGACTTTTAATACTGCGTCACCGAATCCTCGTGGCGAAGGCTGGTTCACCCAGACTATTCTTGAATTCTCCAGTTTTTTATAAAATCTTTGCAGTTCGGTAGAGGCTACATCTTTTCCTACGTTTTCGAGCATTCTTAAATATTCATAGTCTTGTGTGAAATGATCCTCTATTACTCGTTTTCCTCTACCTATTATGAAGTAAAAGTCTCTTACACCGGCATCGTAAATATTCTCGAAAATAATTTGTACTAAAGGCTTTACACATATCTGACCATTTGTGTTACTAAAAACCGGAAGCATTTCTTTCGGCTGTTCTTTTGTAGCGGGCATAAGTCTAGTTCCTAAACCTGCTACTGGAATTACGGCCTTTCTAATCATGATGCCATACTTAGCATTTCAAATATTAATAACATGCGATGGTTACATTTCAAGAGCGCGCGCGCTTCAAAGAATTAAATACAGAGACCCCTCTAATCAAGTTTTAATGAATCATATATTGCAATATATTTCTCCGTGATTTTCTCAATAGAATATTTATTCTCTATTTCTCGTTTTGCGTTTTCACCCATATTACTGGGAAAATTTTCGATGCACATCTCTAATAAAGAGGAAAGCGAATCAATATTTCCTGGCTCATAAAGTAGACCTGTTTCCCCATCTAATAATACTTCATCATTTCCATAACCTTTGGTAGCTATAGTGCAACAGCCTGAGGCCATAGACTCTAAATTAATGGTGGCCATCCCCTCCTGCATGCTTGGATTAACGCATATGTCTACTTGACTCAGTAATTCTGGAATTCGATCATATGACACCATACCTAAGAATCTAGTAAAATTAGAGATTTTTAGTGTCCTTATCAATTTTTTTAGGTTTTCTTTCTCTGGACCATCGCCAACGATCCATAGCTCACATTTCTCTTTTAGATTCTCAGGTACGTTAGCAAAAGCCTTTATCAAGTCATCAATTTTTTTTTCAGGAACTAATCTTCTGACTGCTGCGATGATCATCTTTTCCTTTTTTCGCCTAGTTACTTGAAATCGTTTATAATCTATGGCGTTAGGAATTATCTCTATAATATCTGTGTCTTTTAGATATTGGGCAGCTCTTTCCTTCATATAGCCACTGACAGTTGTTGTTCGATCGCTTTTTCGCAACACTGTATTAAGTATGAATCTGACTATGGCTAGATTTGGAAGATGGAATTCGGCGCCCCATGCGGTAGTGATTACGGGTCTTGCTATTGACTTTTTACACGCACATGCAATATACCCTGAAGGAATAAACCATTGAGAGTGAATAATTTCAAAGTCTTTTCCGAATTTTCTTAGATACAAGAAAGTAGCTAAGAGATACAGAGGTATCTCTAGTTTGGCTATTAGACTTACCTTAAGACTTGGGATTAATCCTCTTCCTTTATGAAGTGATGGTGGTAAAAACCAAGAATAAGGATACTCGATGACTTCAACACCTTCCTGATCTATATATCTAGAGAATTTACCAGACGCAGAAAAAACCAGACAACCAACCCTCAGGCCTTTCCTAACAAGACATGAGGCAATATTTCGGATGAATGTACCAAGATTGGAATTGGAAATAGGATATGATGAAGTAAGCATCAACACACTAGAGACTTTCAACGCTATCTCATACTCTTCCCATACCAATCGACTGTCTTTCTAATACCTTCTGTGATTTTTGTTTTGGGTTTGTAACCTAGTATTTTTTTAGCTTTTGAAATATTTGCTACGTAGTGCTCAATTTCTCCAGCTCTATTCTCTTTGATTAGAATCCTACTATTACTCCCAATGTGGCTCTTGATTAATTCTGCAATTTCTATAATTCTTACGCCTTTACCAGATGCAATATTAAAAACATCATTCTTTATCCTATCGAAATTATTTATACATTTGAATAAGCCAGATATAGAATCGTCAATATAGGTAAAATCTAAAAATTTTTGCATTCCATAAACAATTAAGTTTCTATTCTGCCTTGCCAATTTTATAAACTGCGGTATTACTCTATCAC
>JBAUBP010000207.1:0-6536 GCA_049676905.1 Bathyarchaeia archaeon | reverse complement strand
CTTTGGGACCATTTTTAATGAATCGTGAAGATTTTCTCAGATTAACTTTTAGACTTTCTGAAATAACCGACAATATTGAAAGCGTTGCATTCAGACTCATAAGTAGTAAAGAAAAAAAAATCCAAATAGATACGAAATATATGAAAGGCATATCTTTGCTTTCAAGTTTAATCCTTGACGAGTCGACGAAGATGAGAGAAACACTCATGTCACTCACGTTTAATCCAGCAAAAGCCCTCGAGATGGCCTCTGTTGTTGAAGACATTGAAAGAAAAATCGATAATGTTCAAAGGAAACTTGAAATAGATATTCTCACAACCAAATTAAATAGCTCTACACTATTGCTCAAAGACATAATTGAAAAACTCGAGAAGACAGCAGACATCATAATCAGCGTACTAGATCAAATACGAGTGCTTGCAGTTTCAACCTAATAATGGTGGGTCACAAATGATTGAAGCAGAACTCATGGGATCCAGACTGGTTATCTGGAACATAGAAGATGGAATCAAGCTTTATGAATCAGGATTCTTTGGAAAACCTGTAGGAATACCCAAACCTAAACCTGGTCAAAAATTTGAATCACCTCTTATGCTTGACTTAATGGAAGGGATTTATCTCTTTGAGAAGAAGATGTTAAAAATCAGAGATGTAGTTTCAAAAAAAATAGTCAACAGGAAGGGCCTTCTCAAAATTGCTTGTACCACATATAAAGAATTTGAGAATGGGTACCGCGTCTATAAAGATCTAAGAGAAAAAGGATATGTTGTCACGCCAGGAATTAAATTTGGAGCCGACTTTGCTGTCTACGAGCATGGCCCTGGAATAGATCATGCCCCATTCATGATATCTGTAATGAAAAGAAAAGATAAGATGGGTACTTTCGACATCGTCTTGGCCGGTCGACTTGCGACCACTGTAAGAAAACAATTCATAATTTCTATACCTGGAACTAAATTGAAAGAAAATGATTATCTCGTCTTTAAATGGTTTAGAGCTTAAGAAATCTTCAGTCATATGATGTGGACTCTACTCTGCATCAGAATTAGGATTTGATATTCATATATGAATAGAATTATTTCTTTCTGAATGATGGTCTATAGCACGGCCCATAAATTATCAACCCGTCACTCCCTTCATAATCTAAACGTCTTGTAACACATTCGAGCTCTATTCCAGGTTTCAGTTCGTCAACATCAGCATCAACTATAAACACTTTCCCTTTTTTTAGCATATTACAATTGAAAATTATCTGTTGACGAGGAGATAGTTTTTTCAACCTTGCTTTGATTGGAAATGCAATTTTATCAAGATTACCCGCGCATTCAAAATTAAGACACCTATTACGTACTGGATAATAGACTCTATTACACGAAGAACAGATAATTATCTCGATTGATTTTTTGCCTATGGGCTCGATCTCTCCAACAATTCTAGGATATTCTAATCTGGTTTTTTCTCTTCGTGTTCTCTCTTTTAGATAAGCGGCATATGTTTTGAAATCTATCACTTTCTTGCGTCGGATATAATCTTGAACACCCCGAGTAGTTTTCCGTTTTTCATTAATTTCTTTTTCGATTTTTAGCCATGTTGCAATCGTATATGCTCCTGATCCATAAGAGACAGCTAGAATGTCGTCTCCAGGTTTTCCCTTGTCAAGAATTGTTGCTATTGCTATGGGGGTAGACGCTGCATAGGTGTTTCCTGTTTCCAGTACTGTTAGCCATGGTTTTACCTTTGTCTCTATATCTTCCTTAGATATTTTCAGTCTATCTCGGACATTAGGATCACATCCAACTTCAATTTTGGGTTGGGCTAAAGCTTTACAGACTTTTAATGGCATATAACCAGAAGGTTGATGGAAAGTGATATGTTCAAAATCAGATATTTTCATATTAGGATGTCGTCTCAATAGCTCTTCCATCGCTCCAATTACTGCATTCGTATAGACTTCCACAGTTGTTCTTCCGTGATGTTTTGGTACAAGCATCTCGTCTCTCCTCCAGAAATCAAGAGATAGAGTAGAATAAGGTGCCATATCTCGTATTGTTGCAACAATATTTTTTTTACCTAGAACGAATGCAGCAGCACCAGCTCCGGCGCTATATTCCAATGCATCTTTTACAGGTGCTTGAGATAAGTCCGATCCGATAGCAATACCATAATCTACAATACCAGATTTTATTTGACTCATGACATAATTTACTGCTTGCATTCCAGCATTACATGCTCCCTCCAGATCTGAAACGAAGACATTTTCTCCAACACCGACAAAAGATGCAACATGTCTTGCTGCAAGACCCACAGCATATGGCTTGGATTCGGTTCCTAATGCAACGGACCCTATTTTCATAGGATCTATCCCCGACATCGTTATAGCATTTTCAACAGCTTCTGTTGCCAGTGTAGTGGTATCTTCTGAGGAGTTTGCTATAGATTTGTATTGAAGTAATAATCCATTCCTGATTTTGGATAGAAATTCTTCAATATCTTTCCTTCTACCTTCACGTTTTCTTACTATAGTTTCTGTTGCTACTCTCTCGAGTGGTATGCAAACGCCATACCCTATTATGCCTACTTCATCAACCATGAAAGCAAAATCCCCAGCCTGATTGTGGATGTCACCAATCTATCTTGGACACATATAATGCTTGTTTTCATGGATTAAATCATCTAGATTTTGTTAGATACCATATCGATAAAATAATTCTAAAAATAGGATAATTCAAAAAAAATGATTTTAAGAAAGCTTATTGTCCTTATTCTTTGTTTGATTCCAATATCAGACATAAAACATTACTAATTGAGCCTTTCACCGACATTATTCTGGCAAAAGTTAATAGACTAATGCAAGAAAGTGTAATATGGTAGAATTCAATTGAGCGAAAAACACAGCAAATCCATTCCAACTCAAAAATTGACAGGTATGCAAGTTGTTAACTCCAAAGGAGCGATCATTGGCAGTGTTAAAGATTTGGCAATTAACCCTACAAATAGAGAAGTGTTCTTACTGATCGAAACAAAAGAAGGAGGCAACATAGAAATTTCGTTGACTGATGTGAGCTCCATAGAGGACGTAATACTTCTGGCTAAATCCGAATCGGAACCACCAACTCCACCTTTGCCAACTCAAACTACTGCTGCAACTATTGCATGCAGCACGTGTGGCTCATCTTTACCGGCACATGCAAAGTTTTGTGCTAAATGTGGTTCACATTTAAAATAACAGCCACACACGTAGCATTTTAGAGAACCGCATCCTTCAGAGCATTCCAACAATTACATGTAGCTGTTTGGGATATTTTTGGTATGGTTGAAGCAAAAAGTCTCTTTGTTTTTTCCACATTAGATTTCATAACGTTCAATATCTCATCAACACTAACGGGTTTATCTGCCCACACGTCATAATCTGTAACAAGTGCCAAAGACCCATAACAAATCTCCATCTCTCGAGCAAGCACACATTCAGGATACACAGTCATACCAACTACATCAGCACCCCATTGCCGGAACATGCGACTTTCTGCTCTCGTTGAGAATCTCGGACCTTCAATACACACATAAGTCCCTCCAGGTTTAATCGCTATGTTTTTTGAATAACCCTCATTCACCAAAAGAGTGTTGAGTTCAGGGCAGAATGGATCCGCCGCAGAAATATGACACACTTGGCCTCCTTCATAAAACGTACTAGGACGTAACTTGGTTCTATCAATAAATTGATCTAATACTAGAATATCCCCTGGTTTATGTTTCTCTGAAAGTGAACCACAAGCATTCGATGATAATATCCGTTTAACTCCAAGTTCTTTTAATGCCCAGATATTTGCCCTATAATTTACATTGTGTGCAGGTAATTGGTGACCACGTCCGTGTCTTGGAAGAAATACAATCTTTCGTTCCAAGTATTTTCCAATTTTTAAAACATCACTCGTTCTTCCGTATGGAGTTCGAACTTTAAGATCACGAACATCTTCTAATAGATCTTGATCGTAAAGTCCTGAACCTCCAATTATCGCTATTTCTGCAGTGACCTTCATAGGCTAACATTTTCGGTCACGATCTATAAAAGTTCAAGCTACAAAAGAAAATGATCAAACTATCTCTCATCAACATAGGAATACTTATTATAATTTAACTAACTTTGAGACAATCTGTGTAAATTGAAAAGAAAATTCCAGTGAGATGGAATTGTCAGAATTCAAATGCGAAGTTATGGATTGGGAAAAATTCTATCAATTATCAAGAATAGCGGCAAAAAAAATTAGAAAATCAGGCTATAAACCTGATATCATAATCGGTCTGGCACGAGGAGGCTGGATTTTTTCACGAGTTCTATGCGATTTCCTTGGAGTAAAAGATCTTTTTAGTCTAAAAGTTGAACATTGGGGCATCACAGCTAGTCCCGATGGCGAAGCAAAAGTTAGACATCCATTATCAATAGATCTTTCCAACAAGAAAATCTTGATCGCTGACGATATTACAGACACAGGTGAGAGTATGAAAAAGTCTGTCGAACATCTTAAATCACTTAATCCGGCCGAAATTAAGACAGTGACTCTCAGACACATTGAAAGGGCTAAGTTCATCCCTGATTACTTTGGTGAACAGATAAAATGGATATGGGTAATTTTTCCTTGGAACTACGTCGAAGACCTTTGCAACATTTTACCTAAGGCAATTGTTCTTAGGAATAATGAAGTCGACCGAAAGGAATCAATCATTAAACTTAAAGAATTATTCAATGTTTCTATAGATCCAGAGATTCTTGACGACGTGCTTAATGAGTGTAAAATAAGAGGAACTCTACAAGAAGGAACAGATAAAAAATCTGGACAGTGATTATCAGCTTTCCTTCGCTAGACAATAATCATCATACAATAATACCATTCAACACGATGAATTATCATACTCTTTAGGTTTTATATACCGTTTGAATGCCAATGTATGAAGTTTCCAGTTTCTTCATCGAGGGAAAAAAATGAGTTTGACTACCGAAGAGATAATGCTATGGATAGTCATTGCAACAGCTCTTGGTGCATTAATATATGCGGTATTGCTCGCACGTCAGACACTTAAGGAAAAAACTGGAACGGGGAAGATGCTCCAAGTATGGAGGGCCATATCAGAGGGAGCAAATGCATACCTTAAAAAACAAATCAAATCCATTTTGCCTATTATTATTGTATTAGCGGTTGTTCTCTACTTATCATCAGCTCTCGTTGGTGGGCCACCATCAATTGCAATTGGAAGAGCATTCGCCTTTGTCATTGGAGTCGCTTTTTCTGGAATGGTGGGCTTTATTGGAATGAATATGGCAGTCAAAGGTAACATCAGGGTTGCTGAGGCAGCTCGACGAAGTTTTCATGATGCTTTGAGAATAGCATATCGCTCTGGAACAATCACAGGGATGTTAACAGATGGTCTTGGACTGCTTGGCGGTACAGCAATATTCATGATTTATTTCAGAGATGCACCAGAGGTATTGTTAGGTTTTGGTTTCGGTGGTACTCTAATCGCACTATTTATGCGGGTCGGAGGTGGGATATTTACCAAAGCTGCAGATGTTGGCGCAGATCTTGTAGGGAAAGTTGAGAAAGGCATTCCAGAGGATGATCCTAGAAACGCTGCTGTAGTGGCAGATCTGGTAGGCGATAATGTCGGAGACTGCGCGGGGATGGCTGCAGACATATTCGAATCTTATGAAGTGACGATAGTCTCCGCGATGATATTAGGGCTTGCTTTAACGCCATTTGATATCAAATGGATTATTTTTCCTCTCCTTGTTAGAGCCATAGGAGTAGTCAGCACAATTATAGGAACTTATTTCGTCTCAATTTGGCCTGAAAAAATTGTTAAAGGTGATGCGTTCAAGGCCATGGACTTATCATACGATTTATCAGCCGCAATCTCAGTCACAAGTTTCCTCGTTCTCGCACAATTGTATGTTCAAGATCTTCGAGTTTTTGCGGCTACCGCTGCCGGAGTATTTCTTGCAATAGGATTCAACAAGATCACAGACTATTTCACAAATCCAAATAAGAAGACAGTAGATGAACTCGCACGTTCATCAAGAACGGGACCTGCAACAGAGATACTAGAAGGATTATCAATGAGTTTCGAAGCAACAGTATGGAATCTACTAATTATTTGTTTAGCAATAGTCGCGTCTGTTTTCTTCTTTTCAGGTTCTTCTGTAGTATTCGTGATGTACGGAATAGCTCTGTCAGGAATAGGCATGCTAACTCTTACAGGAAATAATATCTCAATGGATGCATTCGGCCCGATTGTTGATAATGCAAATGGCATTGGAGAGATGGCTGGCGTTGAACCAGAAGCGAGAAAGATATTGGCTGATTTAGATGCTTCAGGAAATACTACTAAAGCCATAACAAAAGCAATAGCAATAGCGTCAGCAGTTATTGCCGCAGTCTCTTTATTCGGAGCCTTCGCTGAAACAACTGGCCTTGAAAAAACTGGTTTAAACATCATTGAACCAATAGTTTTTGTTGGCCTGTTAATTGGCGGAGCGTTACCTT
>JBAUBP010000206.1:0-2102 GCA_049676905.1 Bathyarchaeia archaeon | reverse complement strand
GCACAGAGATAGGCACTCTTGCCTGTTTCATGGTGGAGAGGCGCGTACCTGCAATCGTGTTGCGCGCCTTAGTAACCCCGGTGGACATATTGTTGTGCCAAGCAGCATCGTAGACTTCCGACTTATTCTGTACACGTGATCGAAAGACAATTATCAAACACCGAAATGAACTATACTCAATCGGCATCCCAATAGTAACTCCATCTGGGTGGTGGGAGATAATCGAGCCTGACTTCCGAATATGGTGTTGAGTTTTCCGCTTAACCATTTGCTATTACCTGCTAAGGTACTATTTTCAACCATACAACCCCCTGCTCATTTGTCACCTGGTTATATATAGTATTAGCTAATACTGAAAGTGAACCTACAGGGGGTCTTACAATTGAATATTTGATTCCCCGATATCGGTAATCCCATAGGATACCGCCTGGGTATCGGGGAAGCAGAGTGGATATATGGCAATAACACCTCTTGCAAGAGCTGAATGAAGCTTTCCACTACAATCCTGTCTTATTTGTTGACTTCCAAATTATTCTTAGTGTAGTATATAAGTAATAATTGATTGGTAATAGCCATGGGGCAGTTTATTAGGAGTGTAATGTGTTTCTGAAAACATTCCTGAATCTTCTATCTAATACTGATCACGATATACCCAATTTCCCACGTACTATCTTGTACAATGAAGGTTGGCTGTTGAGGCTGTTGGTTGATTGGTTTTCTAAATCTGGGGTTACTAAACATCCTCTTTCATTTCCAAAAGATGGTCATTGGTTCTCTGAGGCTCGCCTTCCCTCAGCCTTCCTTCCCAGATTCAAGGGTGATCCAGTAGCAGAATCACATACCAACGCTGATGGTGTCATTGGTCATATCACGATTGGAAGTAAAGGAAAGACAGATCTTGAATTGACACCCGATGCCACTCATTTTGTTGTCCTTGAAGCAAAATTGTATAGCGGATTATCAAAGGGGGTAACCAATGCCAAGTATTATGATCAAGCAGCACGGAACGTTGCCTGCATAGCTGAGGTTCTAAGTCGTGCTGATTGTAAACCTACATCCTTTGCTCAACTTGGCTTTTATGTTCTTGCACCCAAAGATCAAATCAAGTCAAGGACATTCCGTAGGCATTTAGACAAACAATCTATCAAGAATAAAGTGTCTCGTCGAAAATCCTCCTATGTAGGAGAGAAAGCTGATTGGTTCAAGGATTGGTTCAAACCTACTTTAGAGGTTATAGATGTTCGCTCAATAAGTTGGGAATCTGTCTTGCATGTTATCAGTGAGAGGGATTCAAAGATTAGCGAATCACTAATAGATTATTATTCATTATGTTTGAGATTCAATTTATGAACTGGGAACGTCTTCCCTGGTTCAGGAAATGGTTCGGCGAACCCCTAGAAAAACCACGAGTTGAACATTTTAAAAAAACCCTGGCCGCACCACTATACCGCCAGGGCCAACGGTCCACCACCTAAAAAGGCAGGACCATCACAATCAGTATAGCACATTAAAAAAGTCCTGGCTGAAATAATGCTTGAAGTCCTGAAATCACAAAAACAAACCCCCTAAACGACACCAGGAACGCCTATAACAGACTTTTCCTATCAGACCTAATAGCACGTTTGACTCTACCTCAAAATTTCTATACAATTAGACTGTCCCCATCTTTTCTAAATCAGTGAGCGAAAACCAACTGTTTATAAATTTCAAGGGGACAACTACAAACATCTTCCAGCATTCTCTCTTAAATCTATTATATTTGCCCCAATATACCTTCAAACCTTAATAGAAAAAGGAATATTTCTTCATTATCAACATCCTGTGAGGAATTTCAATAAATTTGTCAAAGTAATATCTCTCTGTGTTACCAATATTATTACACTTATTGATCTGTGATGAAAATCATGCTAATATCAATTGGGGCGAAATACAAATAAGCCTCCTAGATATCCAATTGAATAGTCCATGAATTTGTGTATCAATTGAAGGAGAGCTGATATGCACAAAAGTTGTGTCAAGTTTTGTGTGTACTTTCAGCTCCTTCACAACGGGACTAATTCCCTTAATAGTTCAATCTTCAAGTTAGAGCGGCCTCGTGAGCC
>JBAUBP010000205.1:0-1596 GCA_049676905.1 Bathyarchaeia archaeon | reverse complement strand
TGCCAATATACACTTGTAATAAAACTAGAAAATGGTCGGTGTTATGACATTTTACCTTGATTCTTAACAGTCTCTGTTGCTTTTTTTACTCTTGAGGGATCACCCAAGTAATATGATCTGATTGGTGTCATATTTTCATTTAATTCATATACTAGCGGAATTCCTGTTGGGATATTAAGTTTCATAATATCTTTATCAGAAACATCATCAAGATGTTTTACCAATGATCTAAGACTATTTCCATGGGCTGTAATTAGAACTTTTTTTCCTCCCTTAATTTCGGGAGTGATTATATTCTTCCAATAGGGAAGGAGACGTTCCATTGTGTCTTTTAGGCTTTCTGCAAACGGGATATCTTTTTTCTCTAGATTCATGTACTTTGGATCTTTGCCTGGATTTCGTTCATCAGACTCTTCTAGTGCTGGAGGCTTAACATCATAACTTCTTCTCCAAAGAAGGACTTGCGCTTCACCATACTTACTTGCCGTTTCTGCTTTATTCAGACCCTGCAATTCTCCATAATGACGTTCATTCAAACGCCAAGATTTGTAAACCCGAATCCACATAAGGTCCATTTCGTCAAGCACAATCCATAGTGTCCTAATGGCTTTCTTTAGAAGTGAAGTAAACGCAATATCAAATATCAATCCAGATTCACGAAGAAGTTTACCTGCTTCTCTTGCTTCGTTAATGCCTTTCTCGGTGAGATCGACATCTGTCCAACCCGTAAAACGATTTTCTTTGTTCCAAATACTTTCTCCATGTCTCAAGAGAACTAGTTTAATGACCAATAATGCTTCCTCAATCAAGTTCTCTTACTCTTTTAGATCTGATATCAGTTTTTTCTTTTTAGTGCGAGTTCTGCAAGTTGGAGGGGTAAAATTCGTTGAAAATGAGCAAATATTCGAAAAAAATGATCTTAAAAAAATCCTAATTGCAATCTAGCGCACATACCTAGATTTGAATTCAAATTTTTTTAAGAGAATTCTTCCAGTAATTTGTTAATCATTTGGAAGTCATTTTCGAGAAAGTTCCTATATGTTGGATTATATAGAGTAGCGGCAGGATGAAAAGTAGGCATTATCTTCAGACGTATCCCGAATAGATGTTTTTCGAAAACTTTTCCTCTGATTTCTGAGATACCTCGGAATTTAACATCTACATTAGACATTACGTATTTTGTAGAGTGTCGTCCCAGAGTCACTATCAGTCGTGGTTTAATTATCTGGATTTGACGCTCGATATAAGATCCACAAGCTTTTATCTCCTCTTCATTTGGGTCTCTATTTTCATTTGGCCTATGTTTGATAATGTTTCCAATGAATACTTCATTTCTTTTTATTCCAATGCTCAAGAGCAATTCATCAAGAACCCTGCCAGCACTTCCCACAAAAGGCTGACCTTTAATATCTTCATGATATCCAGGAGCTTCTCCTATCATCATCAAAGAGGTGTTAAGATCACCTTCTCCAGGTACAGGATTTTTCGCATTTTTCCATAATGTGCATTTACTACATTCACGAATTTGATGTATCAATTCATCCATACGTTTTTGTTTTAAATCCATTTTGTGAAGTCGCACCAATAGGAATATTT
>JBAUBP010000204.1:0-3475 GCA_049676905.1 Bathyarchaeia archaeon | reverse complement strand
GATTATAACCTTCTCGGTTTTTGCATCGAGAACATGCATTCTGTTCATGTCAAAGTCTATCCAGAGCTTTTCTCCATATTTGGTTTGAAATGTGGGCGGAACTATCGCTTTAACCAGTTCTTCGTTGATATTCAAATGTAGTATAGTTTCTGAACCAAGAGGTTCTTCCATTATTACTTTGGCTTCGACTGAATCTGGAGATATCTTCTCGTGATTAACTTTGATATGCTCAGGTCTGATTCCGAAAGTAAGTTCTGAGCTCGTGGAGTCTCTTTCAATTGGTTCTTTGAATTTTGTGAGATTTATCTTGAAGACGCTACAATTAAGATATGATTCAGCATCTGTTGCTTCGAAAGTTCCTTCTAGAAAGTTCATAGCTGGACTACCGATCATATCGGCAACGTAACGATTCGTTGGTTTGTCGTATATTGTTTCAGGATCGTCAATCTGTTTTATTACACCCTTATGCATGACAGCAAGATGGTCTGCCATACTCATTGCCTCAAGCTGATCCGGAGTACTGTATATTATGGCTTGACCTAACTCTGCTTTCAACCTTTTCAGTTCAGTTCTCATGTTTAGCCTTAACAGAGCATCGAGAGGTCCTAGCGGCTCATCCATAAGGAAGACACTTGGCCGTCTTACAAGTGCTCTTCCGATGGCAACTCTTTGACGTTCACCACCGCTCAAGGTGGCAGGAGTTCTGTCCAGTAAATAATCAATATCAAGAGTTTTGGCAACTTCATGGACTCTTTGGTTAATTTCTTCTTTTGGCACCTTATGTATTTTCATTGTAAATGCCATATTATCATATACTGTCCAGCTCGGATATAGTGCAAGGTTTTGGAAGATCATCGCAATATTTCTTTCACTTGGAAGAATATCATTTACTAATTGATCTTTGATATAGATCTCTCCCTCATCAGGCTTCTCCAATCCTGCGATAGTCCGCAATGTCGTTGTCTTACCAGCACCTGGTCTTCCTAAAAGTACAAAGAATTCTCCGTCCTCTACTTTGAATGTAACTTTGTCTAGGGCGGTTTCATCTCGAAATCGTTTAGTAAGATTTTCAACTCTGACAGCGACCAATTTTCATCACTTCATTCTAGAAGATTGCATTTTCAGATTTTTTATTGAATACATGTAATTTTTTCATATTGAAATTTGTCCAGAGCTTTTCGCCTATCTTTGTATGAAATGTTCCGGGGACCATTGATTTGATCTTTGTGTTTCCAATCGAAAGAGAGACTATTGTTTTTGGGCCGAGAGGTTCCGTTATGTATACTTCGCTCTGAATCGAGTCTTCTGTTTTACGTTGGTTATTAACCTCAATATCTTCTGGTCTAATACCCATAATCAATTCTGAGTTACTAATGTTTTTCTTGATGACATCAGCTAATTTTGTGACGTCGATTTGAAAGTCTGTTGCATCCAACAGTGTTCGATTATCTTTTTCGATTAATGTGCAATCTATAAAATTCATTGATAGACTACCAATGAAGTTGGCGACAAATCGATTGGACGGATGACTATAGAGCTCATCTCTGGAGCCGTATTGCTGCAATTCACCTTGATTCATTACAGCTATTCTATCTGCCATTGACATCGCTTCTACTTGGTCATGTGTAACATAGAGTATCGTCTGTTTGAGTTCGCGTTGGATCCTTTTGAGCTCTACTCTCATTTGTGATCTGAGGCCAGCATCCAAATTGCTTAGAGGTTCATCTAGAAGGAAGAATGCAGGTTTCGTGATCATCGACCGTCCCAAAGCGGTTCTCTGCAACTCGTCTAATCTCAATTTTCCTGCCTTCATAGCCAGAATATCTGATAGTTCAAGGGTCTCAGCAATTTTATTGACTTCAGTCTTTATTTGGTCATTGGGCATCTTTCTTACTCTTAATCCGAAAGCTAGGTTCTCATAAACGGTCATATTATTGAATACAGCGTAGTTCTGAAAGACAAGCCCGACATTCCTATGTATTGGTGAAACGTCGGTTATGTCTTGGTCACCGACGAATATTTTTCCACTTGTTGGTTCTAGCAAACCAGCGATCATGTTCAGCGCTGTGGATTTTCCACATCCTGATGGCCCAAGTAGACTAACAAATTCTCCGCTTTTTACTTCTAATGTCAAATCATTTACTGCGACCAGACTTCCGAATTCTTTTCTGAGTTTCTCGATGCGTAGACTCTTTCCACGCATTTCTTCTTGGATTTTTTCGAGGTGAAGTCTTTTTCCGGAAGCTTGCATTTCTTAAAATCATCTCAGGCAAAAGGTATTATTCTCTCTGCTGAATCGCATGAATACTTTATATAAGTTTATTCTTGAAAAGAAAGGATTTTTTTCAAATTCGTCTATCATTTCGCGAATAGGTTTAACGCATTCCTCTTCCGCCACTAACAGTAATGACTTCGCCAGTTATATAATCGGATTCATTAGATGCTAAAAATAATGCGGCTGCAGCTATCTCTTCGGGTTTACCTATTCGTTTAACAGGGGTCTCATCAACTATTAGATTCATTCTTTCTGGAGTGAAGAACGAAACCATATCAGTATCTATCACACCTGGAGCTATTGCGTTAACATTTATTGTTGGACCTAGATTGATTGCTAAGGATCGGGTTAAACCTATTACTCCAGCTTTTGAGACGACATATGGAGTGTTACCGAGAGCCGTCTTTTGGCCTAAACCGCAGACAGAAGAGATATTGATTATCTTACCCTTCTTCTGTTCGAGCATTATCGTGGCAACTTCCTTTGAGCACAGATAAGATCCCTTAAGGTTGACATCAATTGTCATATCCCACATCTCTTCCGTCGAATCTAGAAAACGTGCAGGAATCAGAACACCTGCATTATTAACTAAGATGTCTACCCGACCAAATTCATCCATGGTCTTTTTAACCAATTCTTTGACATCATTTGGTTTTGAAACATCGGCTTTAACTACTAATGCTGTTCCACCGTCGTTTTTAATTTCTTGTGCAAGGCTTTGTGATTCTTTTTCTGATTTGCTGTAGTTGATTACGACCTTTGCACCTTCTGATGCAAAATTTTTAGCTATGGCCCGGCCTATTCCGCGACCGGCGCCTGTAACTATGGCGACTTTGTTTTGCAGTTTCATACTTGACACTATCCAGACAATCTAATTATTGATCATGGTCATAAATGCAGACTTGTAAATCTTTCTAGATTTTGAAAAATGAAGTGACTTATGGAAGTCTAATTAGAAACTCCATTAACTGCTATTTGTAATTTTTACACTTTCTCATCTACAGTTAATGTTGAGGTACTCTTGATATTTGCACATCTTCCAATTCCCAGAGCTATAGTGTCATTCAATATCTTGGCCGTGTCAGCCTCCACTCTCACTATAATATCGTATATTCCATCTACCGTGTTAATTTCTTTTACATTAGTATTGCTTCTTAATTCTTCGAGAAGCTCTTTTTCTCTGCCTTTTTCGGCACTTAT
>JBAUBP010000203.1:0-6239 GCA_049676905.1 Bathyarchaeia archaeon | reverse complement strand
CTCCAAATTAGGAACGATTCATGGTCTGGGTTCAACATGAAAAGTTCAACCTGATATTGCGTATTAGTTATCTCATCGAATTGGAATTTGGTATGGATTTGAAAACTAAGTGGAGAATCGTATTGATAATCAAAATAATGAACCAATTCAGCAATTCCTGATACGTCAGAAACATTTTTGGAATAAAATTCCAGAGTCATTGGATCAACATTGTCCAGATTGAATGAACCTGTCAATCGTGCATCCCAATTCTCTTCATTGACAGTTGGCACTACATGGAAGCTCATTGTTTCTGGATATCCACTGTATTGCGGAAAAATTCGATACCATGCTGGTAGCGCTATGCCTTCAGCTAAGAATCGGTCATCTATTGGATGATATGGACTCAAGATGGGTGCGAAAATCGCCATAATAATAAAAATTATGAGAATTGCAAGACCTACCATACCCATCTTACTTCGTTTGTATGATGACCAAAAATTTGTGAGATCTTTGTTTGGCAAACTTATTTCCTCAATAGCGAATTCTTGGATCAAGCAGACCATATATCAGGTCGACAATAAGATTCGCAAAGATCGTTACTACACTGAGTAGAAAGAAGGTTCCTTGCATCACTGGATAATCATTCTGTAAGATTCCCTCGTATAGATAACGACCAACACCATGCCAACTAAAAATTGTCTCTGTAATAACAGCCCCGCCAATTATCCCTGCAAGACTTAACCCTACCATAGTCGATATTGGAGGCAGTATACTTCGTAAACCATGATGATAGAGTATTGCGTTAGGATCAAGGCCTTTGGCCTTTGCCATTTGGATGTAGTCTTGTGCTAGTACATCTATCATAAGATTTCTGACTATCAACGTGTACCCACCAAAACCAATAATGACCAGAGTGATCATTGGAAGAGTCAGATGCCACAATACATCGATAACATAATCTAGTGTATTTGGCGGTGGTGGTCTCGAAACAGTACCTGCCACTGGAAAGTTGATCATCCCATTCGTCATTAGTGGCAGATAATAGGCAAATGTAAGTAGCATTAGTAAACCAAGAAAGAAAACTGGCAATCCCTGAGTTATCAAACCGAAAGTAACAGTGGTAACATCTTTCTTTGTACCTCTTCTAGAACCGGCATACACACCAAGCATGATGCCCAATGTGATTGTTAGAATTGTTGAGGAACCCATTAGAAGAATAGTGTTGGGTAATCGCTCCATTAGTTCATCTGCCACATATCTTTGAGATACAAAGGAAATTCCTAGTCGCCCACTAAACAGATTGTATAAATAAGTGAAGAATTGCTCATGGAGAGGTTTATTCAATCCCCACATTTCTAATAATGATTGACGTGCCTCTAAAGGAAGATTTGGACTTATGAAATGCGCTATTGGATTTCCAGGCATGATCCTGAAAATGAAGAATTGAAGCGTAACTGCTATGATCAATACTATTACAGTATTTATGACTCTTCTTGTGGCATATGACCTGAAGCCCATCAAGGCACACGTCTAACGCGTTATACTCTCACGTTTTCTTCTTCTCATTACAAGATAACTTGCTGCCAGAACTATCATGACAGCTATAGCCACTAGATACATATTGATTTGATTTGGCTGTTGGGCCATCTCCTCATCAATTTTTTCTTCAGTCTCAGATAGTTTTGATTTCTCTTGAAGTTTTTTGAAATAATTTGGATTTGCTGTAAGTCTCCAGAACTCTCCCGGTTTTTCTTCTGATAAAATAAATGGACCTGACCCAATCATCTTTGTTAGTCCAGGACTTGATGGATGAGGTTCCCTATCAGGTTGGAAAGTTCTCCAGTCTGAGACATCTTTCCAGATATGTTCTGGAATAATTATGATCCCTCCAACATCTATTAAGTTGAAAATGCTTGTACCGTTCATGATAACCTCAACTACTTGAGGACTAGGCGCGTTGACTTTGATAACTTGCTCAACGACAGGCAGAAATGTTGGTATCTTGTTTTCCTTTAAATATTCAATGGAGAATTTCACGTCTTTTGATGTTAACGGTTTACCATCTTGCCATGTGGCATTTTTCACTAGGTTAAAGACTATCTTTTGGCCTTCGTGACCATTCAAAGTTAATGTTTCAACGTTCCAGTCTTCAGCCAGATATGGAACGACTTCACCTGTTTCAGGATCTGAAGCCAATAATGAATCGTATATCAATGTGATTATCTTCTGTCCATAGGCACCGGTTCCATATAGTGGATTGAGTGTTCTTACCTTTCCTCCAATATCGATCTTCACTGTGCCCCCAGTTTCAGCTTCTGACGTATGTAGATTAAGATACGTCCAGAATGCTCCTGAAGAGAAATATCCAACTCCTCTATGTTTGATCATGCCTTCCCAACCTTTTCGGTAAGCTTCTATTTGATATCTTGAATATACAGGAGTTCTTGCCGCTAGATCTCCAATTATAGTCTGGGCATCCAGTATGGCTTCCATCGCTTCATCATCTGTTTCTGATTCGAATCTGAACTTGTATAGAAGCTGATCAAGTTCAGGATCTCTTACTCCAGGCGTGTTATCTCCATCTTGAACATCAAGTTTTGAATGATAGTAATCATATAGCCATCTTGGGAACCTTCCGAGATTTGAAACACATAAGAAATACATATCGAAATCTCGTTCAGTCAAGACTTTTGTCAATAAGGCATCAAAAGCCACTCCTTGTTGGTAAGCATCAATACCTATCTTTTTCATTTCTTCTACTACTAACTTGGCAATTTCATAGGATGTTGGTGCTTCCTCCTGGGTTGGCGAGATCATGGTAATCTTTTCTACAAGATTGCTATTTTCATCGATCAGCCTATCATTTTCATCCCAACCATATCCTGCTGAAATGAGTATTTCTTTTGCTTTCGATGGATCATATGGATATACATCAACGTCAGGATTGTGCCATTTTCCAAATGTCGGAGATGTTTCGTACAACATAGGAGTAACAGTAATGCCTTCGAAGAGTCTATTTGCGATCTGCTGTCTGGGGACTAGATGAGCTATAGCTTTCCTGATCTCTTTGTCATTTAAAGGCGAATTCCTTATGTTGAAAGCGACATAACAATAGTGGGTCTGGGGGCTGAAGGTTAAGTTTAAATTTGGATCTTCTGAGATGGCATTTACATCTGAAGCTCGGAATATGTCTGAAAGGATATCTATGTCACCTTTTCTGAGTGCAGCAACTGAAGCCTCTGGGGTCCCATGATACACGAAGAGAATCTCATCAACTCTTGGACCGTTAATCGGATATCCAGATTGAGTATTCTGCCCATATACAATTGTGAAATCTAAACCTTGAATAAGTAAAATTACTAAAAGAATCGATATAAAGTATTTCGCCAAATGCTAATCCTTCTGGAATTTACTTTAACATTCATGAAAATTATCTGACTAAAAACTGTTATCGATTAGATATAATAGCGTTCGTTATTATCAGTTCGATCGATATCTTAACAAAATAAGAGATTAGTTAGACTACATTCAATACATTCAAATTTATTTATTCAAATTTGGATGCTCTCACCAGCTATGGTTCAGGACATTTAGAACTCGATCTCACAGTAGATCAGATAAAAGACATGACTGAAGCGCCAAGAGCAAAATATTATCTAGTGGATGCGAATACCTAGCAAATAAGTAGGAAAGCTCAGATCTAAGAGGGTATGGATTTAATGATGATTCCGGTGATAGGAGAAGGGTGACATGAAAAGCAAATGTCGATACTGCAAAGAAGGCCAACTAAAAGTAGTAAGTCCAGCTCACGCCTCAATAACAAGATACCAATGTGAAAAGTGTAGCAAGACAGAATACGAATCTAAGCCTGCAGGACTTGGAGAAAAATACATCAAAGGCAGCAGGAAAGAACTTGAGAAAAGAGGAATCATAAAGAAAAAGAAAAAAGAAGAAGAAGAGGAGTAAAACAATGGGTGTTATTCCTCCAAAAATGTTTCAATGAATTTTTCCATGCAAAGTTTGTTGGAATACAAGCAAGGTTTGGTCTGAAGGAGGCGAACTGCTTCCTTACAAATGGAGTTTCCTTTCAATAAGAAAAATCTGTCCTGCTTGTGCTCACCAGCCATGGCACACACACAATAAAATAAAAATAATTCAAATAGGCGCACCCTATTGACCTAACAAAATTTATTATGCTATTAATGGATTATTAGACCTGCTTCTTTGAGTGAAGCTCGAGAATAAACAGTAATCATCTCAAACGGTTTATCAAACGGATTATACATCCAGTGAACTGCTTTTTTTGGAATCCAAACTGTATCTCCTTTCCCAACCAAATACTCTTTGTCTTCAATTCCAATGTATCCTTTACCATTTGTTATATAGATAATCTCCTCAGCATTTGGATGGGAACATTTCTTCTCATATTCTTTACCAACAGCGTCTGGATCATATTTTCCATAAAGAAATGTCAGTTCTTTAGCTCCGACTGTACTGGAGTCGATTATCATTTTTCTGGTAAATTTTCCCATTTCAGGAATAGGAGCGTCCACATAATCCACAGGCTTAAAAATAAATTTCTCAACCAATTAAAAGAACCTCACTTAACTCTCAAAAGTTACAATCGCATGAATGTAAAATTTGTGGATAGCCAAATAATGTAGAAGGATAAAGAAGGAATTAAAAGATTTCACTAACGCTAGCTAACACACACATGAATTAATGGATCGCCGTACCATATATCATTAAAAAAAGATATTAGAAATAACGGTTAATAGGAAAAAATGATATGTCAAATATTCCTAACACTTCAGATAGCCTGCTGAAAATCGATTCTTTGAGTATATCTTATTTTACTCAGCGAAGGTCCATAAGTGCTGTTGAGAAAGTTACTTTTGAAGTTAATAATGGTGAAGCATTCGGTTTAGCAGGCGAGTCTGGATCTGGAAAATCCACTATTGCTCAATCAATACTCAAGTTGCTTCCAACAAATGCTAAAGTACTGAATGGCAAAATACTCTTCGAAGACTTCGACATTCTCCGCATGAAAGAAGAAGAGTTCAGGACAAAATTAAGATGGAAACGAATTTCGACTGTACCTCAAGCAGCAATGAATTCATTGACTCCAGTTCATAAGATCAATAAACAGATAATCGAAGCCATAACCGCTCATGAACATGTCAGTTCAGAAGAGGCTTTGAAAAGGACTGAGAAACTTCTTGAGACGGTAAATATACCGAAAGAAAGAGGTAAGGACTATCCACATCAATTTAGTGGCGGTATGAAACAAAGAGCTGTTATGGCAATGGCTCTAGCATGTAATCCAAAATTGCTCATAGCGGATGAACCTACAACAGGCTTAGATGTAATAACCCAAGCTGAAGTCTTGAGCCTTCTAAATAGTCTTAAGTCAAAACTGGGTTTATCTCTTATTTTCATAACACACGATCTCTCAATCCTGTCTGAACTATGTGATCGAATCGCCATAATGTATGCTGGAAGAATAGTTGAGCAGGCAGATTCCAGATCAATCTTCTCAAATCCCATTCACCCATATACTAAAGCCCTTATTGGATCTTACCCAGATATTGAAGGCGGAAAAGATGAGCTTACAGCAATCTCTGAAATAAAATCAAAGTCAGACACTGGATCTGATTGTTCTTTTTATTCAAAATGTGAAAAAAGTGTAAAGAAATGCTTTGAAGAAAAAATAGAATATCATGAAGTTGAGAAAGATCATTATGTCCTCTGCCATCTTAAATAGAGGAGTTCAGTTTTGACTACCCTAGTTCAAATCCAAAACCTGAAAAAAGTCTATAAGAAATCAAGCACCCTCTTTCAGAAATTACAGGGTCAAAATAAATTTGTCAATGCAGTCGATGATGTCACATTAAACATCAATAAAGGCGAAATTCTCGGCATAGTTGGCGAGAGTGGTAGTGGCAAAACAACTCTCGGTAGAACAATTCTTAGACTTGAAGAGCCGGATAGTGGTCTAATATTTTTCGACGGATCAAACTTCACTTATATCAACGACCATTCTGAAATGAAGATTTTCAGAAGACGAATGCAGATGATCTTTCAGGATCCATTTGAATCAATCAACTCCAGAATGAAAGTTTACGATATAGTTGCTGAACCGCTTCAAGTTCACAATATTGGGTCACATAGAAAAGAAAGACTTGACATGGTATTGAGAGCCTTAGAGAATGTTACGATAAGTCCTGCTGAAGATTTCATTGATAGATATCCACATG
>JBAUBP010000202.1:0-12014 GCA_049676905.1 Bathyarchaeia archaeon | reverse complement strand
TAATATCTGAGCAGCTAGAAGAGGTAAAGGCAGACCTGCGAGCACTCCTCCACCGATCACAATCAATTCAACTATGTTGCTTTCTAGAAGATATGTAAGATACTGTTTTATGTTATCATAAATTATTCTGCCTTCCTCAATTGCACTAATAATAGTGGCAAAATTATCGTCAGCAAGCACCATATCCGAAGATTCTTTTGTTACTTCAGTTCCTGTAATACCCATAGCTATTCCAATGTCTGCATTCTTTACGGCTGGGGCATCATTCACTCCATCTCCTGTCATTGCTACGACTTCTCCTCTTTTTTTCCAAGCTTTGATTATCTTCAATTTATGTAGAGGAGAGACTCTAGCGTAGACTGTTACTATGGTAACCATATTCTGTAATTCTTCATCGCTTATTCTTTCTAGTTCATCTCCTGTCATAGCGATATT
This sequence comes from Bathyarchaeia archaeon, assembly GCA_049676905.1. Lineage (GTDB taxonomy): Archaea > Thermoproteota > Bathyarchaeia > 40CM-2-53-6 > RBG-13-38-9 > RBG-13-38-9. Next base: position 11,579 of record JBAUBP010000202.1, on the reverse strand, counting down.
GCCATCTTCATAGATTCCCATCTCGGTTGCTATTGCAACTGCAGTTAATTTGTGATCTCCTGTTATCATAATGGGTTTTATACCGACTTGTTTCGCCCGTTTTACAGCAATTTTTGCTTCTGTTCGTGGCGGATCTATCATTCCTATTAGACCCAGAAATATTAGATCAGATTCAAGAGTTTTCTCATCGAATTCGTTTGTAGAATCTGGGATCTCTTTATACGCTACTGCTAAAACTCTTAGTGCCTGAGTAGCCATTTTCTCATTTATTTCATGAATCTGTCTCTTCTTGTCTAATAACAGCCTTTGTGGTGTGCCATTTTCATGAATGGATGAGCATCTTTCCAATATTATTTCTGGAGCTCCCTTTGTGAACACAAGTTTTTTTCCTTCTTTACTTTGGTGAACAGTGCTCATACGTTTCCTTTCGGAGCTGAATGGAAGTTCACTTACTCGAGGATGTTTTTCTCGAATATCATTCTGTCTAAATCCAGCTTTCTCACCCGCAACAATTAATGCTCCTTCAGTAGGATCGCCAATAATATGCCAATTGCCACCTTCTCTAGCCTTCTCCAGACTTGCATCATTACATAATATAGACGCCATACCCCAGAGTGAAAAAATCTTTTGATTACTATCTACTTTTATTTCATTAATTTTTAGGTGTCCTTTAGGTTCGTATCCAACTCCTGTCACATCTATCGACTGATTATTCAGATATAATTGTCGTACTGTCATCTCTCCTTTAGTTAGAGTGCCAGTTTTATCAGAACATATTACGGTAGTTGAGCCAAGAGTCTCAACAGCAGGCATTCTTCTAACGAGGGCATTTCTCTTAGCCATTTCATTCATGCCGATAGCAAGTGTTCCTGTCACGATGGCTGGTAGGGCCTCTGGAACAGCTGCAACGGCAAGAGCTATTCCAAACATAACTAGCCCAATCATAAATTCAGTTGAGACAAATCCAGTTATCAGATATTCTCTGAGTATACCGAAAACAACAACTACGAGACAGGCCCCTATGCAGAGTACACCTAACCATTTGCCAATTGATTCCGTTCTAATTTCTAATGGTGTCTTCTCTTTAGTGGTTGTCATAACTTCTTTAGCGATTTTACCAAATTCTGTTCTCATACCTGTAGAAGTAACGAAGGCTCTTGCTCTGCCATAGGTCACAGTAGTTCCAGAATACACCATATTTTTTCTATCAGCCACATAAGTGTCAACGGACAAGGAATCAAGATTCTTGGTTACTGGAATAGATTCACCTGTAAGAGATGATTCATCCACATTCAGGTTTGCTATCTTGAATAATCTGGCGTCAGCAGGATTTTTGTCTCCCGCCTCAAGAACTATTACATCACCAGGAACTAGCTTGCTCGAATCCAGCCTTTTCTCTTTTCCATCTCTTAATACAGTTATTGTTGGAGACAGCATTTTCTTCAAAGCCTTGAGAGCCCTTTCCGCACGATATTCTTGGAAAAAACCTAAACCAGCTGACGCTATTACAATAGCAAGGATAATAATCGCATCAATAATTTCTCCTATTACTGCAGAGAATATTGTTGCAAAAAATAAGATTATGATTAAGATACTTTTGAATTGTCCAATGAAAATCTGTAGTGGAGAGACTTGTTTCTCTGCCTGAAGTTCATTAGGACCGAACTCGACTAATCTGTGTTCCGCTTCTTGATTAGTTAACCCTTCATTGCTTGCTCCAAGATCTCTGGACACTTCATCAATAGACATTGAGTGCCATTGTTTTCGTTCCATCTATGTCTTCACCATGCGTCACATAATCTTGAAGCGAATCGTATCTTAATCGATAATCTGTCTATGATTTTTTATTTTTAACTGGACTCAAATTGTGATGGAATTAAATTTTCTGATACTTATTCAATTTGGTTATAAAATTATCTTTAACAAAAACATATTACAATATCAATTGACTTCGATTACTGATTAATAGATCTATGAGACCAGCGCCGGGGGTGGGATTTGAACCCACGAGACCCATAAGGGTCATCGGCTTTCTGCTGAAATATAGCAAGCCGACGCCTTACCTGGTTTCCCGATTCTTCTAGAATCTCTAGGCAACCCCGGCAGTCTATATTTACAACTAACGCGAAGTGCTATCAATTAAATGAGTTTTTCCATTCTAATTTCTGTTCAAGAATTGATTAAAAAAAGTTCGTCTCTACTAACGTCTTGGTTTCTCTTTCTTTCCTGAAAGTAATGCTTTAAGAGAGACGTTGTTGACCTTGAATACTTGCCATCTGATACCGGGTATATCGCCCATTGCTTTGCCTTCTGGGCCGCCTAAGCCGCATATATGGACTTCGTCGTGTTCATCAATGAAGTTTAATGCACCATCTCCTGGTGTGAATACTGTTATTACTTTCCCATTCTTTATCAGTTGAACTCTAACCGCCTTTCTGACCGCACTATTGGGTTGACGACATTCTATTCCTACTTTCTCAAGGACTATACCCTTAGCCTGTGGAGATCCTTGAAGAGGGTCGGATTTGTAGTCTAGACCGAGCATTCTTCGTCTATATGGTGCATATTTCCATTTAAGCTTCTTACGTATACGTTTGAGTTTTCTTGCAGCGAGGAGTCCTCTTGATGTCTTTCCCATTTTTTATCCCGATTATACTAATGATCTTGCAGCTGAATTGAATGTAGGATTATAAAAACTGTTCTAATTTAGCATAAAATGATATTCATTGAAGATTTCATATTTAATTCTCGTGTTGACCCTTGTGAATTGAATTCATGAAAATAGAGTCAAATATTTAGTCTTTTGTTTACATGTATCTATGATACATACGGATCAATTTAGTTGCATGTATCTTGCTTTGTACGAATTATTATATGGAAGCGCTGTAAGCAAAGTATAGAGGAAATTAGACTTGCGGCAGATAGGCTTAGCCGGTATCATAATCCTCATAATTTCTGTTATTGTAAGTGGGGCAACCTATCTCGGCGAAAGTAGTTTTATTTGGAATCCTGGTGATCCAGGTTTCATCTATTCACTCATCCTCACACTTGGTTTTCTCGTTGCTGTTGGAGCGGGGATATATGGCGCGATCAAAGAAATGAATGAATTTTTGATTGCGGCTGGAACTGCTTGTATAGCATTGGCATTAGTAAACAAGTTATTTAGCAATGTATTGTATTCTTGGAGTTATTTGGATATTTTTTTCCTTGTTGCAGGTTTTATGATGATACTTGATAGTTTCCATGTTAAACGTATTAAGGAGGCTAAGAAACTGGAAGAAACTAAACCTGAAGAATCTCAAACTGATAAACTTCTTGAAAAACTGGATAAACTAGAATCTGAGACAGAGCCCGCCGAGACAGAAACTACAGAAGAGCGCGAGATTTTTCATGTTAAAAGACAATTATGGTCAGAAGCGAAGAAGAAGCCTGAACTTCTGAAAGGATTAAGGGATAGACTTTACGGTAGTGCAATTGTTCAGGATATTGTAAGAAGATTCATTAATTCTAATCTTGAAAGTATCGAACCAATAATGATGAGAAGTGAAACACCTTCTTATCCTGTACTTTCTGACCTTAAAGGATACTCTCAAAGAAAGATACAATACACTTTAGATGAATTAGTTGAGTCAGGCATACTGAATGAAGATCTATATGAAAAACTAGTTGCTTGTCCACAATGTCACCAATCAGCAAAAGTTTTCACTAGAAGCAAGTGTCCAGAATGTGAATCCCACAAAGTCAAGATAAACCGATTGATGCAACATCTTGACTGTGGAGCTATCTATAAACAGAGCGAGTATCAAACAGTCAATGGAATTACATGCCCGAAATGCAGAAAAAAAATTGAGGAAGATCTTGAACTCAAATCTGTAGGTATTTCTTTCGAATGCCAATCATGTAACAGTATTTTCAGTGAACCACTAAGATCCTATTACTGTAGAGGCTGCTCAGATGAATTCCAACTGAAAAGCTGTGATCTTCTTGATATCCATTCATTCACATTAAATCAAGACATTAGAGGTGAAGCCAAGGAAAAATTAACTATACTTACAATGGCTGATTCCCTTAGAAAAATACAATACTCAGTAGATAGTCCTGGCTACCTCAAGGGTAAAACTGGTGTTAATCATGAATTTACCTTAACAGCTAACAAAAAAGACAAATTAGTTGCTCTAGATTTGGTGGCGTCATCAGAAACTGTCGATACAAAAACGGTTCTATCTTCTTATGCAAAGTTCACAGATAATATATCTGCAACAGGTCTACTGATTGCAATGCCAATGCTTCATCAAGAAGCAAGAGACTTCCTCAAAGCAAATAATATTCAATTTATTGAAGGAGAAAATATGTACGAGATAGCTGATAACGTCATAAAACTATTGGAAAGAACAAATTGAGATTCAAGCCCAATCATTTTCAGTTAAAATATTTCTTAATGTAGATGTAACATGCGCGCTCCTAAATTAGAGTGGATAATTTTTGTATTGATTATCGTTTTTTTCTTATACAGTTGTAACAACGTATTTTACGTCCAATTTGAACCAAGAACAATACTTGAAGATTATTCCGTCTCAATTCACAAAGGAACTATTTTTTCAGACGATAAACTCTATGCATTAGCTGGTTGGCGTTATATTACAGGTACTACTCCTGATGTCATAAATTTTGAACATCCTCCTCTCGCAAAATATCTCATTGGTCTTTCAGAATTAGCTTTCATGAATCAGGCATTACTAAGTCTAATTTTTTCCGTTTTTACACTTATGTTGGTTTACCTGATCTCAAAGAAGATTCTTCATATATTTCCATTTACGTTACTACCAATTTTGATATTGAGTATGGATAAATTGTATATTCAGTTTTCATCTTTTTCTATGCTCGATATCTATGCAACTTTTTTTACAGCATTTGCAATATTTTTGTTGATTCTTAACAAGGGTAAATGGAGTTTTCTATTTCTTTACATTGCAGTTGGATTGGCTTTATCATGTAAATGGATTACTTTTTTCTTGATAATTATAATACCACTATACTATTTGCTTAATAGAAATTGGGAAAATTTGAAGTTATATCCTTTAGGCCTTGCTATCGCATTTCTAACTTATTCCGCGACATATGTTGTTTTCTTTTTAGCAGGAAATTCAATACTAGATTTCATATTTCTTCAACTTAAAATGTTAGGTTATCATCAGGGAATGCGAGTTGGGATGGGTGCCCCACCACCTTTTTGGATACTATTAAATTTCTTATTAGGTATAGAGGGCCCTTCAGAGATTACTGTTATACATTTTGATACTGTAACAAAAATTTTTACTTTTGCTCTACCAGAGAAGGGAATAAGCTTAATCAATACATATAATCCTTTAACATGGCCTCTATCATTTTCAGCGGTTATTCTCGCTTTGTTTTACTTGTTTCGAGAGAATAAGAAAATGTTTGCTATACCTTTAGTATTCATATTATTATTAATTTCAACGTCTACTGGGAAACCTTTCATCTGGTATTTATTATCAGCATTACCATTTGCGTTTATATCTCTAGTCTATGTTATAGAAAGAATCTACATCAAATCTGAGAATAAAATTGCTGCTAAGTTAATAATTACTGCTTATATCATTTCGATTATTGTATGGTCATTATTTGTTAATCTTCCCTCGTATATAGTATTTTGAGTATTTTTTATTACATTTGCAATGAATTATCTAATTTTATGAAATTTTCTTTTCTTTTTTTATAGATTTACGTCCTAGAGCCAGAAATGTTATGGTTGTGAATATTCCTATTACAACTACTGCTATTGGAAGTGCTTGGATCAATAGAATAACTATTGATGGTCTAGGTTGGACTGTTAGTGTGAAAGCTTGGCTTTTTGTGAATCTTTCTCCAAAACGTCCTCCACCTATCCAGTCAGCATAAACAGTCCATTGACCTTCAACGTCTGGTTTGAACTTCTCTTCGAAAACACCATTTTCATTTGTCTTACAAATCAGTGTAAAGCTAGAATTATCAGGTCCCGACGCTACTATTTCAATATCCTCTTCAGGCAGTTCTTTTACGATCCATCCTTCGACTGTCACTGATTCGTCAACCATAACTGTCTCAGAAGTCGGCAACAATTTTGTAGATGTTTCAAGAGGTACAGGCTTTTTGAACTGTAAATCAATATCTACGTTTCTATCTAGAACTACCGGAGTATAACGCGTTGAAACATTTGCGTATTGAGCTCTAACCTTATAGTTGCCAACGAATTCCGTTTTTGTGCTATTTATGATCTCTGCTATAATCGGTTCTTTGTATAATCCGTAAACATTTGATTTCCCTTCTAGAATCGTATTCCCAAAATAATCTTCGACAATAATAGTGGCTGGTATGCCCATTCCAGTCATTTCTGTAACATTTAGCGTCAAATACCAATATCTCTTGATAGTCGTTGTGGTATTTTCAGCAGCTCTTATGGCGCCTCCAGCCCGCGCTCCACCTTCCGATGTTGATACATTTATCGCTAAACCCGAAGAGTTCAATGTAAGAGAATCAAATATTGAGTCTGAAACAATTATTTCATTATCAGATTCGATCTCGCAATTCTTAATTTTTGACTTGTTCAAATAAACTGAGTCAAAGGAATTGATTTTAAGTAAATTGCTTTCAACGCCTGTTAATAGGGAGTTGTTCATATCTAAGAAAATTTTATCGCCCTTGAAATCTTCTAAATTAACTTTCGTTACGGTTACGTTGAGGTCGCCGTTAGGCATATTACTTTCAATCAATGAGATATTTCCGCCAGTACAAATAATGTCGTTGATGTTGAGTTGGCTGCCCTGCACGGTGAGAGTTGAATTGCCTGATGTTGAGAGCGTTTTGAAATCTGTTAGGTTTGAGTTTATCGATTTCAGCTTGCCGTTGTCTAGTAGTTTAATTAGTGAGGCGTTCGATAGTGTGTTTAGTGTCGAGTTACTGATGATCATATTGGCTTCGTCTAAGATTGAGACGTTGTAGCTTCTTTCACCTCTAATTGAAAGTTGAATATCTGAACTAGTTATCATCAGTTCACTTGCATTCATTACTGTGATATTACCAGTCAATATGAGTGCACGGTCACTAACAATCATTTCATCTTCACTGTCTACATAGAGTTCAGTGATAACGATTCTCTCGTCCTCTATTTCATCTGTTGTTTCCTCTAAATCATCTGTTGTTTCCTCTAAATCATCTGTTGTTTCCTCTAAATCATCTACTGCTTCCATATCTTCAGATTCATCTTGTCCTAAGCAAACTGGAAACAAAAACATTATGATAACAAATAACATTAGCAGACTTTTTCCGATGCTGAGAGATTTGATTTTATTCAATGAAAGTCCTCCTAATCTGTTGCAATCCTCTTCGAAACTGTAGGTCTCACCAATACTGCAAGTGCCCTTGAATACTTATGTGAGGAAAGTATACTCTCACCTGTACCTAAAGATGGAATAGTATTCCACATCCCTTCAGGAACATTTCCAGTAGATTCTTTTAGACAACCAATATTGGTCACTGAGCTCATTCTGTGAATTATTCTAGTGTTACATAATTCTAAAAGTTCTGGTGGAAGGTGCGCTGGTTGTTGAGTTACAATTCCTAGACATAACCCTCTTTTCCTACCTCGCCTAGCCACCTCAATAATTAACATTAGAGTAGCAAGCATTCTATCTCTTTTTTCTTTGCTAATGAAGGCGTGAGCCTCTTCGAGAACAGCTAGAAGGGGTGGAGATTCTGGATGAGTAATTTTATACTTGAATGCATTGTGAAGTAATTCAGCCATCACAACATTTCTAATATAATCAGATGCATCACTGACATCTATAACAGAGACTCTTCCAGGCGTTATGACTTTATCCATATTGACAATCGGAGCATCAACATCAATTATTTTCTGATCTGACATGAGACGTAATTTAGCGAATAGGGTAGTATGTGCTTCTGCTATGAACGGTGGCATAGTGGGACGATCGGTTTGTCCTTTCAGTCTTGTTGTAAGACGATCTATTACTGCTTCTAATTTCAATGGCTTTGTTTCTGGGGTTACTGCCCTTACTTTATCAATTATATCTTGAAAATAGAGTTGCTCCATTCTATTAAGACCAGAAACTTCTGAGAAGACATTCTTGTCTACATCCTTGAAAGTGATCCCGAATCTTGTTGCGTCTTCTCTTTTGCAATCACACGGGTAAGGAACATATACATTGAGATCTTTTGCTCCAGAAGGTTTTAGATCAAACTTTGGTAATATGTCTAGTAGTCTGTCTGTTGGTTGATCCATCTCAACATATTCTCCTTCTACGTCAAAGATCATTATGGAGAATCCTTGGTTGCATGCTTCCTCCATCAGTACCTGTATAGTATTTGATTTTCCGCCTCCTGTTGTACCGAAGACTCCAATATGTCTGCTTAATGTCGCTGTATCCATGAGAACGTCGACTGTGTTGTCAGTTAGGATGTGACCCATGTTCATGGTTCCTGAAATTCCTAGGAATTTTTGTACAGCACCACTTGCGATTGGCTCGACACTTGTTCCAGGTGTTGGACGGTTTAGAACTGCTTTTGCCACACCGTTTTCTATTAGTGCTGCAAGTTCGGTTATGTATCTTGATTTGATGCTGCCTTTAGTGAAGTATGGTCCGTCTACAATTTGGCCTATGTAGTATGACTTTTCATTACCTATTTTTACGAAGACTCCTCTGTCCAGCTTGATATCATGAGAAACAGAGACATCACATTGATTAGATGATAGATTAGATGATTCAGGATCGTAATCTACTATTCCTAGCATTGATTTCTCAGCCATAATAGTTTTTTTACTGTTCATTTTGATTCATCCTCACATTATGAAATAGAACATCAAGAATGCAATGATAATGAGGATCAATGAGTGTTTCAGGCCAGCGCCAAGAGCGCCTTCACCCATTTTCCCTGCTATTAATCCTCCGAAGAGTCCTTGCATTATGGACATGTGAAACATTATTGTTTTAATACTTTCAAAACTCAATTCCTTCATAAGAAATAGGCCGCCAACATCAGATAGAGATTCTTTTAAGGCTTCAATTTTTGCAAAAAATGTCTGGAGTAGTATGTAGTCTATAAAGAGGAAGATGAAGAATGCAATATACACAATTGCTACGTATGTTTGGAGTTGACTTCTTCTTTCATTTTCTATTGATTGTAGTTCTCTAATGTGTCTGCTTACTGTATCAAGAACATCTTTTATGTCTCCGCCAGATCGATTTATTTCAGTTAAGAGAATCGAAGTTCTTTTGGCAAGTTTTGTTTCAATCCTTTCTGCAAACTTCTTTAGAGAATCCTCGAAATTTCCGCCCCATGATAATTTGATTACTATTCCTTCGAGCTCAGATGATAAGGGACCATATCTACGTTTTGAAGCCAAATCTAATGCTCTGGTTAGTGTGACCCCCGTTCTTCCTGCTTCTGAGAGTTCCCTTAAAAATTCTGGAATATTCCTGTCAATACTTAACCTCCATCGCATATCAACATAATTTATGATTGCAGGAGGGAATAATGCTATAATTAGTGCAAGAAATACTAGTTGATCTGTTTTGAAAATGAGATCCGCTTTAATCATGAACTCATTCATGATCAGTGTTACAACTTGAGTTAGTCCAAGGGCTATAGCAATGATAATGACGAGCTTCTTGTCTCTCTTAGATACTCTCATCATGAACATAATGTATCATCTTGGAGGTATAATCGAATCTAACAAGAGTAGAAGGATTAATGCAAATGCTGGAATAGCCAAGTATGTAACAAGCTGCATGATGAATAAAACGCCAAACCCACCTAGATTTCCACCTATCATACCCATGATCGATAGCATCACTATAACAAGTAGTGGAAAAACTACCATCATTGAAATGTAGGCTTCAGCGATTCCTCCGAGAGTCTCAAGAAGCTGTCTTGCAGCGATTCTAGCTGAATCCATTAGTGCCTTGGCGGTTGCCATGAAAAATGATGTTAAGCTTCCTCCGGATCTACTAACTGAAATGAATCCATCTAAGAAATCAACAAATTTCGGAGATGGTGCATATCTTATTCTTCGTTCCATTGCAGAGATAATATCAAAGCCAAGGAAATTGACATCTCTAATGATGTTTCTAGATTCTTCGGCCGCTATGCTTTTCATACCTAGGTCTTCTACTTGGGTGATTGACCTGAAAATCCTTTCCGGTGGCATGTTAGCTTTAGATAGGACTGCCATGTGACTTGCTACGTAAGGCAACTCTTCTTCTAAGATCCGTTTTCGATTTCCAACTTGCATTGAGGGATAGAAAAATAATGTAATGAATATTATTGAGGTTCCTATTGAACCCATTATGAATGCGACTAGTATTGCAGCTATAAAAGTCGCTCCAGAAATTAGGCTTACAAGAATTGTTGCCGCAAAGATTGATACTCCTCCTAGACTGGTGAAGAGTATTATCATAGCAACGTATGCTTCGTGTGCGACTTTGATATCAGCTCTCATCAATTGGCTTTGTAGTCCTATAAATATGGCAGAAAATTTTTTAGTCTTTTCTCCGAGAAGTCGGTATGGTGCTAATGCGAGGAATTCAATGAAATCATAATCGATTTTCTTATTTATCACGATGTTGCCCTCATATTCACTTTATTCGTAACTCCTTCTGGATCCGCGTAGTAATTGCCGATCATTCTTCCAACTTTATCGACTCGTCTGATCTTGTTGTGAAGCATCCATTCAAGAAGTCCAGTACGTCTTTCTAGTTCCGTTGCGATGTATTTTTTGCTTAAGCCAAAGTCTTTCATTATTTTATCTAAGAGAATACTTTTACCTGAAAACTCGAAAGTGTCAGTCTTTGGATCCCACCTGAAGACTTCATTTGTGATTATCTCTTTTGAGATAGGATCCATCTCAACAATTTCTACTAAACTTTTCATTCGTCTGGTAACACGGTCAGCAAGTCTGACTTTAGATTGAAGTACAATTGCATCTAGTATTGTTAGTAGTGTTCTTGGGATGTTCATGGGCTCAGATTCTAGCCTGTTTAGTGCTGATGAGACTGCGTCGCAGTGGATACTTGATAATCCTCCGTGGCCCGTTGCCATGGCCTGAAAGAGAGTGAAGGCTTCGGTACCTCTAACCTCACCAACAATCACATAGTCAGGTCTCTGTCTCATTGCAGCCTTCAACAAATCAAATAGAGTGATATCAGCAGTTCCACTTGAACCGAATCCTATTCTAGCTATAGATGAGATCCAGTTCTCGTTTGGCAGATTCATCTCTGCTGTATCTTCAATTGTGACAATCTTGTCATATGTTGGGATAAATGCGCAGAGAGAGTTTAGGCATGTTGTTTTGCCTGAAGCTGTTCCGCCTCCAACAAGTACGTTAGCTTTTCTCTCGATAATAAGCCAGAACCAAGCAGCCATCATAGAGTTTAGAGTGTTAAAATCTATAAGGTCGATTATTGTCATAGGATCTGCTCTAAATCTTCTGATAGTGAATGTACTACCTTTTCTAGTGACTTCTTTTGCATAGGTTAGTTGTATTCGACTTCCATCTGTTAGAC
>JBAUBP010000201.1:0-2954 GCA_049676905.1 Bathyarchaeia archaeon | reverse complement strand
GCTTAAATTTCTCTGGCGAATTGGCAGGATAATGAAACTCCCCTGGTGGAGAAGATTAATTCTGGTACTTGCATCATATTCAAAATTGAAACAGATAGCTAGATCATCCCCTCCTGTTAAAGGCGCTACCGAAGCTATCAAAAAATTACGGCAAAATCAAAACATCAAGCTGGGCCTAGTAACATCCAAGAGCCGCAAAGATGCAATTGAAAAACTTCGCAGTTTAGGTATACTGTATTGTTTCGATGCAATAGTCACTAGAGACGAAACAAAAAGTTTCAAACCATCAGCAGAACAAGTTAGATTAGCAGCAAATATCCTCAACTTATCAACTGAACAATGCGTTCTTGTTGGAGACATGCCTACCGACATAGAAGCAGCAAAACAGGCAAATGCACTTTCTGTCGCGGTAGACACTGGAATATTTAATGATGAAGTAAAATCTAACAATCCAGAATTAATCATAAACAGTGTAGCCGAATTACCAGATTGGCTAGACGAAATTTCCAAAAGAATGAGAAAACAGAATATCAGTTAAATTACCTTAAATCTTTTAAAACTCTCTGATCTTCGTGAATATGTCGAATTAGTTGATATTCTATGAAAAGTACTGACAAATATGATAGAGTCATTGAACTTGCTAGGAGAAGAGGTTTTTTCTGGCCCTCGTATGAGATATATGGCGGGGTAGGGGGGCTTCTAGACTTTGGTCCTCTTGGTGTCGCAGTAAAAAGAAAGATAGAAAACAAATGGCGAAAATTCTTTCTCAAAGAGCATGATTTTCTCGAAATAGAAACTCCAGTTATCACTCCTGAAAAGGTATTTCAAGCATCAGGACATATTGAACATTTCAAAGATCCAATGGTAGAATGTACCAAATGTAAAAGAAAATACCGTGTCGACCATCTTTTAGCTGAAACCGGGATATCCAACACAGAATCCATGAATCTCATCGAACTTGATAATCAAATAAAGAATAAAGATGTATACTGCCAGGATTGTGGCGGACAACTTTCAAAATCCAATTATGTTCAAACTATGTTTAAGACAACCATAGGACCCTTCACAGACAATATTGGATATGGCAGACCTGAGGCAGCTCAAGGAATATTCGTAAATTTTAAAAAATTACATGAAGTGATGAGAGAAAAATTTCCTATGGGAATAGGTCAGATCGGCCATGCGTTAAGAAATGAAATCTCGCCGCGACAAGGGCCTATCAGACTTAGAGAATTCACAATAATGGAATTTGAATATTTTTTTGATCCAACTGACCCTTCATGCCCAAGACTCTCAGAAATCGAACAAACAGAAATAACTCTAGTTCCGTTCACATCAAGAAAACCAGTACTAATTACTGTGAAGGATGCACTAAAAAAGAAATTAATTCTAATGGAATGGATGGGGTACTTTATGGCTTTATCTCAGCAATTCATTTTTGAACTTGGAATCCCGCCAGAAAAGCAAAGATTTTTAGAAAAGTCTCCTTCTGAGAGAGCACATTATTCTGATCAGACATTTGATCAAGAGATTTTACTAGATAGGTGGGGATGGACTGAAGTTTCTGGTCACGCATATAGAACATCTTATGACATTTCTAGACATATAGAAATTTCAGGCGTGGACATGAGCGTCTTTAAACCACATTTGAAACCAATAGAGATTCAAGAAAAGAAATTAATTCCAAACGCAAACGCTTTACGTAGAGATTTTGGAGACGATACAAATAAAATCTTACAACTTTTAAAATCAGAAGATCTAACTAGAGTTCAAACGCAGATTAATGAAAAAGGCTCATTCCATCTTGGAAAACATATAGTAACAAAAGAGCATTTTGAGATAAAAACATCATCAAAAAAAGAAACTGGAAGAAGAATAATACCACATGTTATCGAACCAAGCTTTGGTGTGGATAGACTAGTATACGCGGCAATGGAATTTGCATATTCAACAAAAGAGGATAGAGTGATCTTAAGTTTACCAAAAAACATTGTTCCCTTCGATGCTGTTATCCTTCCTCTTATGACTAAAATAGAACTTGTTGAGGAAACCAAGAAGATTTACACTAATCTTCAAAAATCAGGTCTTGAAACATACTACGATGAGACTGGATCAATTGGCAAGCGATATGCACGCTCTGACGAAATAGCCGTACCACTCGCCATAACAATAGATTATCAAACATTAGATGACGGTACAGTAACTATCAGAGACAGAGACACTTGGAAGCAACAAAGAGTCAAAAAAGACGAATTAGTAACATTAATTAAAAATTATTTATCTTAATCAAATTATTACCACTGAAACTCCTTGTTGCGTTCATTTTAAATCATAATATCTGAACTTCTTTTTTCAATGTTAATAGTTTCATTCTTACCTCTCTCATCTTTACTCTCACTCTTCTCTGTCTTTGATATGGATCCGTTGCAGGATCCGTAGTTCGAGTCTGGAATGCTTTTATATTCTGTTAAAGTGCACTTTACGGTAGTTGATGGATTTGAAAGCTAGACGAATACAAGCCTTAACTGTTAAGTCAGGTCCTACCGTAAGTGGAGATTATGCTACACCTGTCGCAGGGGAAATGGTTCCAGTCGATAAACTATCCGTATTCCTTTCCATTTCATGGATTCTAATACTATTGATACTTGTTCTTCCAGTAGCATTAATATTATATAGAAAACGTGACGCGACTCTAAAATTTCTGAGTCCTCTGGTTTCTCGACTATTCGAATTTACACAGCGACTCTAGATCCGATTAGTCTGAGCTTTCTTCCTTTTCTTGATGACTATAGCGGATACTGCTATGATTAATCCTGCTAGTGCGATGTATGGTGTTAGTATCTCAAGTTTGTTGATGGGAGTTGAAATTCCTCCGACAGGTGCTAATGATGAGTAGCCTGTGTCGAGCAGGTAAGCTGTATTTAGCTCTTGAGTTCCTACTGCCACAGTATCTC
>JBAUBP010000200.1:0-4745 GCA_049676905.1 Bathyarchaeia archaeon | reverse complement strand
TTATTATTAGGAAGTGAATTTTCAGTGAGAATCGTTACCATCTTAGGAGCGGTTATACTAATCATATCTCTATGTTCTATGGCTATATTATCATATACAGCCCAAAAGAGATAACCAAAAGTTTGTGCTATAGAAGTGAATTGAACAATGAATTTAAAGCGTCCTACAATAGAAGCATTGTCATGGTTGCCCTATTATGCTCTAAAAGTTGCATTATACCGTAAACTCGGTGCCAATATAGGTGAAAGAGTTCGTATTGGTAAAGGGTCTTTTATTTGGAGTCCAAATTTTCAAGAAGTTACAATTGGTGATGGAGTAACTATACGGGACAATGCAAGATTTTTTTGCAAAAAGTTGACTATTCAAGAAGATTCCTATGTTGAAAGAGATTGTTTTGTTTCAGGTTCGGAGTTTTTTTTAGGATTCGGAAGTTACTTTGGTCAACGCATGTTTGTTGACTGTACGGAACCTGTACAAATAGGACAGGAAATAATAATCAGCTACACAAACATCTATACACATGAAATGAATTACACCTGGGTTACAGAAGGCAGAGTAAAGAGGAGATCAGGTCCTGTCACCATAGGACGTAGAGCATCATTAGCACCTGGCATACATATTGGTGCAAACGTCAATATTGGCGATCATTCGATAATAGGATCGGGATCAATAGTACTCAAGGATATTTCTCCATATACTTTAGCAGCTGGAGTTCCATGTCGAGAGATTAGGAGCATAAAAGATCAGTTTGAATCAAAACAAGATCTCCTAGATGATATGAAGAAATATGTTGAGGAATATGTTGCGGCAAAACTTGATAAATCAAATATTAAATTCCTATTCAATGAATCTATTACTGCACGGAATCTTACGGGGAATCCTAATGGATACTTTATTTTAATTGGAAATTCAGTTGATGATGAGGTCTTCCATAAATTGAGAATGTCATCTGAAGAATCTATCTCTGCTTTTGATGTTAGAAGACAGCTGTATCATAAAAATAAAAATGACTTGACCCATGAATTGAAACATAAAATGCGAAGGTTTGGATTAGTATTCAAACCTTACAAGCAATCAATGAGATAGACGCTTGATATTTTATATAGAAATATCATGATACGATTTATCCTATGATTCTAAAAAAAAAGTTACAGTAAATTGCTATCAAAGGTCAATATGCGTAGATTTAAATATGGTTGATAAGGAACAATTTTATGTAAAAGGAGATCAAGAGGGAGTCGTAAAATTCTGCATAGACCACGTTTTGAACATGCACCCAAAGAAACACAAGCAGTTTTAGTGTCAAAGACTTTAAATCAATCTTCCAACTGGGATAGTTCTCGTTCTAAAATTCTATCGTTATATTTTAAGTCAGGAGGTTTGAGCACCAAATTATGACAGATGTCTGTACTGTTTGTGGCCTTCCAAAGGATATCTGTGTATGCGGCACAATAAGTATGGAGCAACAGGTCATAATAATTCGTAAAGAAACGAGGAAATGGGGCAAAGCAGCAACAGTAATTGAAGGTATAGACCCCAAGAGTATTGAACTGAGTCGACTTGCTACTAAACTCAAAGCAAAATGTGCATGTGGAGGAACAGCGAAGAACGGTCAGATAATCCTTCAAGGAGACCATAGAGAAAAAGCCAAAAAACTTCTAGTTGATGAAGGCTTTCCAACTTCGAATGTCGAAGTCCATTAAGGAGCCAATTATGATATGCAATTTCATGATATGACTGAAACGTTGAGAAATCTTAAACGTCAAAAATCTGGTATTCAATTCTGCCCTAAATGTGGAAGTCCATCAATTCTTGGTTTAGGATCATTGGATGGTTGGCTTTTACCAACACAATTTACTTGTGAAGAATGCGGATATTCTGGATATTTATTAATGGAACTTGATGAAAGTAAAGGAGCAGAAGAAAAAGAACTAGATAGCGATTAAATCTAGATATTATTCGTTACTGTATTCTTTTCTAAAATTTCTTAGCGATTATTTAAAAAAAAATAAGAAATTGTGAGATTAGTTTTCTCACTTAGGTCTTATACGTTTAATCCCAGAGCTTCTTTAAGTCCTTTGTATCTGTTTCTCACAGTGACCTCTGTAACATTGGCGACTTCTGCTATGTCTTTCTGTGTTTTCTTTTCACCCTCTAAAACACATGCAACATAGAGTGCTGCTGCGGCAAGACCCATTGGATCTTTTCCGGCTGCGATTCCTATTCTTTGTGCTTCTTTAAGGATCTTTATTGCTCCTCTTTGAGTTTTCATTGAAATATCGGCTTTGGAAGCAATTTTTGATACACATCTTATTGGATCTTCTACAGGCATTTTTATATCAAGTTCACGCAGTAGTAACCTATAACATCGGGCAACATCTTTTTTCTTTATCCTACTATCAGCGGCTACTTCCTTTAGAGTTCTAGGTGTTTCTGTAGCTCTGCATGCTGCGTAAAGTGAAGCTGCGGCTATCGCTACTATCGAGCGACCTCTTACAAGTCCGTTTTCAAGTGCTTTTCTATAGATCACTGCAGCTCGTTCTTTTACAGAATTTGGAATATGTAATCTATCGGTTAGTCTATCTAACTCTGCCATTGCTTGAGCAAGATTTCTGTCTACAGATGAGTGAATTCGTGTTCTAATTTGCCATTTTCTAAGTCTTAGCATTTCAAGACGTGTGTTGAGTGATAGTTGTCTTCCGTAAGCATCCCGATTTACACGGTCAATAACAGTTGATAATCCTTTATCGTGAACTGAAAATGAAATTGGTACACCTACTCTTCCACGGGAATTCCTTTCTTCTTGCGTGAATGCTCGCCATTCTGGTCCTTGATTCAATGTTTGCTCTGTAAGGACCAAACCGCATTCATGACATACTATCTCGCCCTGATCATAATCTTCAATAAGATCTCTACTATTACATTCTGGACAATTTGTAAGTTTAGTTGGTTTTTTTTCACTAGTTGGCAATATTATTTACCTCAATTCATGTTCGAGTATATCATCTCGAGCGTTAACAAACCGCTTTGTATAGAACTTAGCGAGTCTGAGCTGAGACGACCCTTTTGGTCAGCTCAACTAATATATAAAGATTACTCATATATAAGAATACCGCATCATCCAATATTTACGTAAAACCATCAAGTAAGAATAACATCAAATTTTAGTAAACTATCGAACAAAATGGAAAGCTTAAAGATTTAATCATTGAATTCAAGTTGCAACCGTCAATTGAGACGGCGGCTAGCCCGGTCGTCTAGCGGTCAATATGTGGTCAGACACGATTAAGGATAGCGGGCTCTGGATCCTCCTCTAAGGAGAAGAAACCCGTCGACGGGAGTTCGAAAAAATAAATGCGTCTGTTCGAAATTCTCCCCCGGGCTACCATACTTTTTATAATGTTTATGAGCCCATCTCACTGTTTTTAAATAGCTTTTAGGGAAAAACAAAATTAGGCTTTTTCTTTCAGTCAAGATAGTGATTAGAATAATAATCACGATGATTAGCGATGATATGGCGGCCACAATTGCAACATTCAGCTCCACGAAAGAATCCCGATGACGCTAACATTGTTGAATAAAAAGACGATGATTGCAGTTACTACGTTTGAGAATTGGAGAATTATTATGTTTTTTTGAACATTCATCTAGCAATCATCTCGATTAATTAAATGAAAAAATATTCTAATGAAATGGTTATCGATTGTGACTATTGAAAGATCTCTCGTTTATGTCTCTTTTTTCTTGAACTTTATTAAGCCTTCTGATGAGTTAATTATTACAAAATCTCCGTTATCTATTTGTTTTATTGGATCAATCTCTAGATTGTCGATCAATGGAATTTTAGCAATAGCGCAACCAGCTGCTATTATTGGTTCAGTTTTACGATTTATTATTCCGGCGGGTTTAGTTCCATTCTTTGCCATTGCGAACAATGTATAAGATCCGACTGTGCTTCCTTTACCATGGGGGAATATCAGTATCTTCTTTGAAATATTGGAACCCTCAAGTTCATGACCTTTTTCTATAATTAACCCAGTCTTAGGATCCACGCCGCCTAAGAAAGAGATTGGTTGACTAGTTACCAAGGCCTCTCCTTCGGCAATGCCATGAATGAGGCCTCTTCCTTTGATCTCAATTTCCATCGATCGCATATTTCATACAGCCTTTTAGATCTCTAAGGTATACCTTTGATTTGCATAGTGTGGGCAAATAATTAGCGGCCTTGGAAGAATTAGTCAAAACTCGACTTATTCCCATTCTCTCAAGAGGAGTTACAACCATACAAGTGTCCCTTACTACTCTTCCACCAGCCTTTTCAATTTCATTTATGTAACCTTTCGAATTAGCAGTTTTCCATACGTGTCTTGATGTACATACATATAGTTTCTTAACAAGTCGTGTCCCTCTAGAGATTTTTGAAATCTCTTCGATTTCTTCTATGCTGCAATGGGGGCATCCTATAAAGACAATGTCAGGATCAAGTTCTTGTGATAATGATTCTTTTGTTTTATTGAGTTCGTAACGGTCGACAGTTATTTTTTCTTTTAGTTTGTCCTCTTTGAAATCTTTGGACTCTGGTGTAATGTCTTTGATGTGATAGATTGCCTGTCCTCCTGAAGTTGCCATCGCTGCTCCTAATGCTTTAAGACATGTATTGTTGATGAGGCTAGTTGGTAAATTTATAAGCGGTATCTCTCCACTCGCTTTTTTTCCTATGTAAAATCCTAAGAGGCTGAAGTCAA
>JBAUBP010000199.1:0-7839 GCA_049676905.1 Bathyarchaeia archaeon | reverse complement strand
ATCTAGAGGAGGTGCTTATGAAAGTGAAGAAATGTGCTGAAGGAGCATCGATTGCAACAGGCGCCATATTAGACTTTCATCCAAGCTCATATAGTCTTACGAACATGATAAACAACAAAACTCTCTGCAAATTTTTCGAGAAAAATTTGATTGAGTTAGGAATGGAAATCGATGAACTTGAAAGACATGAACATCTTGGATCCTCAGATATCGGTAATGTCAGCTATGTTGTCCCAGCAATACAGCCTTTGATAGCAGTGGGAGAAAAAGACATTGCTATCCACTCTCGTGAATTTGGGAAAGCAACTATTTCTAAGAAAGGTGACCAATCATTAATTTTAGCCACAAAAGCATTAGCTTTCACGTTTCTTGATCTTATGGTAGATAAAGAGATTTTTCATAAGATCAAGATGGAACACAAAGCATCTTTTCAATTCTGACCAGTTATCAAATAATATCTTTTATTGTTTGACTTATTCGTTCAAGAGCTTCTTTGATATTCTCTTTGGAATTTGCAAAAGAAAATCTGATCTTGCCTTCACCTTGGGGTCCAAATGCTATTCCCGGTACTACAGCAACTTTAGCTTTTCTCAATAATATTTGTGCAAGCTCCATTGACGATGAGTTAATTTTTTCAGTGTTTGGAAAAACATAGAAGGCCCCCTTGGGTGCAGTACAAGAGAATCCGTCGATATTATTTAGCCCCCCAGTTATGATGCTACGTCTTTTTCTAAATTCTTCTACCATCTCCCTCACACAGTCCTGTGATCCTTTTAATGCAGCAATGGCCGCTTTTTGAGCGATTGAGTTTGGAGACCAACCTGTGTGTTCACTCAAGGCACGAATTTTTCCTATTAATTCACTATTTCCAGCGGCATAACCGACACGCCAACCAGTCATAGCGTAAGTTTTTGAAAAGGAGTTTATCGTTAGAGTGCGTTCTTTCATACCGGGTATACTTGCAAAGCTGGTGTGAGTAAAATCACCATAAAGAAATTTCTCATAGACCTCATCTGAGATCACAAAAAGATCATTACTCTCTACAATTTGTGCAATTGAATTCATATCTTCTTTCGTTAATATTGAACCCGTAGGATTCTGTGGCGAGTTTAGTAGAACCATCTTAGTTTTCTTATTGACTTGGCTCTTAAGGTCATTAAGGTCAGGTTTGAATTGCTGGGTTTCCATTAATCTAACAGGCGCCACAACTCCGCCCGCTAGGGTAACGTCGCCCCAATATTGAGGCAAGCAAGGTTCTGGAATTAGAACTTCGTCTCCGGGATCTATTAGCGCTTGGAATGCGCAATATAGAGCATTGTATCCTCCCGAGAGAACACATATTTCATCTGAGGGATCGCTATCGATATCGTTATCGTTTTTAAGTTTCTTTGAGATAGCCTCTCTTAATTCGAAAATACCTCCAGGAGGAGTATAATGAGTGAAGCCTTCCTCCATTGCTGTCTTAGCTGCTTCTATGATATGTTTTGGTGTTGTAGCATCAGGCTCACCGACGTGTAAGTGAATTACATCCTCACCTGAACGTTGAAGTTCGACAGCTTCGGCAAAAAATTTAGCAAATGCAGAAGGTTTGAGTCTTATTGATCTCTCTGATAGATTTTTAGTCATTTCGGTATGCCTACATTGGGGTATTGATATCTAGCGCGCGTTATTTGATTGTATAACGGGTGATCTTTCCAAATAATTTTCCTCGATGATTATTGTTTATATAATAAATTATAAAATGGTTCTTTTCATAATTTTTACGCTGTTCAGAGCGGCTATGAGATAACACATGTCATATATATTACATGATCAGAAGTTTCTTGGCGGCAAACTTTGTCAGTTCCATGTGAAACATCTGTCAAGACCGTTGCTCCTGCTATAAGAGCAGTTCTTGCTAAGAAGCTTTTAGATGAGCATGACCTGAAGCAAGAAGAGGCAGCGGAATTCCTTGGAATTTCTCAGGCAGCTATTAGTAAATATATTAGTAAAGTCCGAGGCAAGGCTCTAGATTTGGATGAAGTAGATGAGATTCAAGTCTGGGCTGAGAAAGTTGCTGCTGATCTCGTTAATGGAAAGATGTCTCGACCTCAACTCGTGAGCGCGTTATGTCAAGCATGCAAACTAATTAGAGGTAAGGGATTAATCTGTCCGTTGTGTTGGCAAAGAGATAGTGCTTTGAAAGAATGTAGTCACTGTATGACATGAATCTTTTAGATTGAATTCAATAACGAATATTCTGTTTTTTATAGGATCGAGAATAATTGTTTTTTAAAAGAATTTTATGTAAATTTTAATTTACCATTTTTTAGAACTATTCTATTGTCCATTTTAACAGTCGGTGATCGAATTACAAAATCTTGGTGTAGATCTGCTTTGTTCAATCCGCCCATATGTGAATTGTCACCAATAGCTATGTGTATCGTTCCTCTCATCTTCTCGGCTTCGAGAATGTTGTCTCGTCTTGTCACTTTTGGATTCGTGCCAATTCCAAACTCAGCAAGACATCTTCTAGTGAGATAAGGATTAGCTTTACTTTTGGGCTGGATAAGATTCATGAGAATTTTACGAACCTCTCCTCCTCCAACTATTTTTACTAAGTTACCCGATTCGAAGATCAAACTCATGTTTCTTTTCAAATTTGGAAACCATCCAGCTTCTATGATTACAATTCCATTTGCGGTTCCTTCTACAGGAGCAATGTAAGCTTCGCCGGCAGGAAGGTTTCCCGAATCGCCTCGTGAATTTAGAATTCCTGTATCGGATAAGCCCTTCCTTCCCTTAATGCTAAAAAAAAAGTCTGTTCCCGTTTTAGTACTTATTCTTATCATTGATGTATTATTGAGAATTTTTGCAAGTCTCATTGTTTCAGATGCAATTCTTACGTAATCGGCCGTCATCGAACCGCCATCATAGAACATATTTTCCAAAACAGATGGCATGCTAGCAATTCTCACTCCCATCTTTGTAGCCGATTGTCTTGCATCAGTATGACTTATCGAGTAAGTAGTAATCGCTAGAATGACGTCATGCTTTTTTAAATTAGTTTCAACAGTTTTTTCTGGTTCCGCGGAATTTCTACCAGTGGACGGATATATTTTAAAACTAGTTTTACATTTAGGAAATCTCCTTTTTGCAATGTCAACTATACTTTTTGCAAGGAGATTTCTCTTCAGCATATCATCCAGACTTTTAATATTTAGAGTTCTCCAATCATGAGAGCTAGGGGAATCAGTAATAATAAGCAATCTCTCCCCATTACGCAAACCCATATTCCGAACTAGTATTTGTTGAACTCCATTATCGATCTTAGAAGTATTGATCATAGGCGACATTCATCTTTTAGTAAGACATGTGCTTATTATTTGAAAAAACATAACTCTTGTTATTCAAGTCACTAGTTCTAGTTTAGATATTTGTCCGAAATCTTTGAATTTGAGCATTTTTGATATGAAATCAGGTTAGAAAACTTTAATTCAAGTCCGTTAAAGTCTACTGGAATATTTCAAACAGTAATTCGATAGAATGTTGATGATCACATGTTCAAGCTTGGAAAAATAGAGAATGTTGCTGGACCGGTTATCGTCGGAAAGGACATGCTAGGTTCACAGATGTATGAACTTGTTAAGATTGGTGACGTCGGATTAATTGGAGAAATAATCAGGATTGAAGGTGCCAGAGCAACTATACAGGTTTATGAAGAGACAACCGGCATCAAACCTGGAGAGAAGATAGAGAGAACAGGTAAACCTCTCTCAGTCGACCTCGGTCCTGGGATAATAGGTCAAACTTACGATGGAATACAGAGACCGCTTCCAGTCATCAAAGAGCTATACGGAGATTTTATAGAGAGAGGAATAAACGTATCAGCTTTAGACCGTAAGAAAAAATGGAAATTCATACCAACACAAAAGAAAAATGGGAAAGTTCAGTCTGGAGATATAATTGGTACTGTGGAAGAGACTTCTCTTGTGAACCATAGAATTCTGGTTCCTCCTGGAGTTGCAGGAACTATTCTAAGTATTGTCGTTGAGGAAGAGTACACTGTTGATGATGAAATATGTATAATTGAGACCACATCTGGAAAAAAATCAGCTAAACTCGCTCATACTTGGCCTGTGAGAACATTAAGACCGTTTAAAAGAAAGATCCCTTCAGATACACCCCTTATCACAGGTCAAAGAATCATAGATTTTCTTTTTCCTATTGCCAAAGGTGGAACAGCTGCTATTCCTGGCGGTTTTGGCACGGGTAAAACTGTTATGCAACATCAATTGGCTCAGTGGGCCGATGCAGACATAATAGTATATGTCGGATGTGGAGAGAGAGGCAATGAGATGGCTGAGGTTCTAGAACGTTTTCCTCAACTTAAAGACCCCCGTTCAGGGGAATCTCTTATGGCTCGAACAATTTTAATCGCAAACACTTCTAATATGCCAATTGCCGCACGTGAAGCCAGTGTCTATACAGGCATAACAATAAGCGAATACTTCAGAGACATGGGTTATGATGTTGCTTTGATGGCTGACTCAACTTCTAGGTGGGCTGAGGCTTTGAGAGAGATCTCTGGAAGACTTGAGGAAATGCCTGGTGAAGAAGGATACCCCGCTTACTTGGCGTCTCGATTAGCAGAATTCTATGAGAGGTCTGGAAGAGTTGATGTATTGGGAAGCGAATCTAAGCTTGGCTCTGTGTCAGTTGTCGGCGCTGTCTCGCCTCCAGGGTCAGACTTTTCGGAACCAGTCACACAAAATACTTTACGTATAGTCAAGGTTTTTTGGGCTCTGGATAAAGCACTGGCTGAGAGAAGACATTTTCCAGCAATAAGTTGGCTAACAAGCTACTCATTGTATTTCGACTCCTTACAGCAATGGTATCAGAAAAATATTGCAGAAGATTGGGTGGAACTTCGCCGTGAGGCAATGCAGATTCTTCAAAGAGATGAAGAATTAAGAGAAATAGTAATGCTTGTCGGTCCCGATGCCCTCTCTGAAAGCCAGCGAGTAACTCTAGAAGCGGCTAGAATGTTAAAGGAAGATTTTCTGGTTCAGAGTGCTGTGCATCCAATTGATAGTTATTGCCCATTAAACAAAAGTCACAATATGATCAAGATAATAATGAGATTCTATCGAGGGATGTTAGGAGCTATTGAAAAAGGCATACCTCTTCAAAGAGTGATTGAGTTGCCAGTTAAGGATGAGATAGCAAGAATGAAGATACAAGCTCCAGAAGATTTCGATTCTTTCTCCAGTGAATTCCTGCAGAAAATAGATGGCGAGTTCACCGAATTAACATCTCAAGTAATTTCTGCGTGAGAGGGATAATAGATGTCAACGATTGTTGGGAGAGAGTATAGTACTATAAGCAAAATTGCTGGACCATTGCTTTTTGTCAATGCTATTAAGGGAGTTGGCTATGGTGAAGTTGCAAAGATAACTACTCCTGATGGTGATGAAAGACGAGGACAGGTTCTTGAAGTTGGTGAAAACATTGCTGTCGTCCAGGTTTTCGAAGGAACATCAGGTTTAGATGTTACTGCGACAAGCGTTTCCTTCAGCGGTGAGACTGTTAGACTGCCAGTTTCGTCTGATATGCTTGGCCGTGTATTCGACGGTAGTGGAGAACCAATCGATGATGGCCCTAAGATAATTCCAGAAGAGTATCTCGATGTTCATGGTGCACCTATCAATCCATATTCTAGAGATTACCCTAGAGATTTCATTCAAACAGGCATTTCAACGGTAGATGGAATGAATACTCTAGTCAGAGGACAGAAACTACCTATCTTTTCTGGATCAGGTTTACCCCATAACACCATAGTTGCACAGATTGCACGTCAAGCGAAAGTGCGAGGTACGGATGAACCTTTCACGACTGTGTTCGGAGCTATGGGTATAACGGCCGATGAGGCACAATTTTTCAAAGAAGATTTTGAAAAGCAGGGCGCTTTCGAACATGTTACCTTGTTCGTGAACCTTGCTGAAGATCCAGCAATTGAGAGAATTCTAACACCAAGGATCGCATTGACTGCCGCCGAATTTTTTGCTCATAAACTAGGAATGCATGTTCTAGTAATATTAACCGACATGACAAACTATTGCGAAGCTTTGAGAGAGATATCTGCTGCAAGAGAAGAAGTTCCAGGTCGTCGTGGATATCCAGGCTATATGTATACAGATCTAGCAACAATTTATGAACGTGCAGGACGAACTCATGGAAGTAAGGGATCTGTCACTCAAATGCCTATTCTAACAATGCCCCATGATGACATGACACATCCTATACCAGATCTGACTGGGTATATCACTGAAGGGCAGATTATTGTTGATAGAGGCCTGTATAGAAGAGGGCTTTATCCACCAATTGACGTTTCACCGTCTCTATCAAGATTAATGAAAGAAGGGATAGGCAAGGAAAGAACACGCGAAGATCATAGAGAAGTCGCAGACCAACTGTATTATGCATATGCTGAAGGTAGAGGATTTAGAGATCTAGTTGCTGTCGTGGGTGAAGAGGCTTTATCCTCAAGGGATAGAATGTATCTCAGATTTGCCGATACTTTCGAGACAAAATTCGTTTCCCAAGGATTGTATGAGGATAGATCTATCGAAGAGACTCTAGATTTAGGTTGGGAACTACTCGCGAATCTTCCAGAAAGTGAACTGAAGAGAATTGATCCAGAAACAATCAAGAATCATCATCCAAGATATAAAGGAAAAACTGAGTGACAAACTATGTCAGAGCAGCTAATGAATGTCCATCCTACTAGAATGGAGTTACTAGCACTAAGAAAAAGAATGAACATTGCCGAACGTGGAAGAGAACTGCTTAGAGAAAAACTTGATGCGTTGATGATAGAATTTTTTGAATTTGCCAGAGAGATATCTGACCTTAGAAGAAAAGCACAAGAATCACTTACTATAGCTTACATGGCATATTCTGAAGCTCAGATGATCATGGGTTATTCAAAGATTGAGGGATTAGCCTATGTTACAGAGGACAAATTCGATGTCGTCGCTAAAACTCGGAGCATAATAGGCGTATCAATTCCAACCATTCAAGTCGAAGTGAAGCCTATGAGCGATTATCCATACAATCTCACAGAGACATCTGCAAGGCTTGACGAAGCTTCAATGGCAATGATTGATGCAGTAAAAATACTTGCTGAACTATCAGGAATTGAAGCTGCTCTAACAAAACTTGCTGAGGCAATAGCATCAGTCAAAAGAAGAGTCAACAGCTTGGAATATGTCATAATACCAAGAATGGACAATACGATACGTTTCATCAGAATGTATCTTGAGGAGCGAGAAAGAGAAGACTTCTTTCGTCTGAAAAGAATAAAAGGACGTTCGATTTAACACTAAACCTTCTTTTTTAATGACACTATAGCCTCAGCTAAATCTCCACCTGATCCTTCTAGAGCCTTTTTCGCTTCATCCATTGAAACGTTAGCCTGTTCTGCGACCATTTTCACATCTTCTTCAGGTATCGTAACTTTTGTTTCAGATGTAATTGTCTCCTCTCTGATAGTTCCACCAGTTACCTGATACATATTCTGACCTTGCATAGCAATGGACATAACTGAAGGCTCTTCAATGATTATCTTCCTATCAGATGTCCTTATTGTCACATCACGTACATCATCTAATGATTTTGTATCCATCCCCATTTTTTGCATCATGCGAAGAGCATCTCTACCAGAGGGCATTCCCTTCAAAGATCGGAAGGCTTTGTGTGCCATACATACAAACCTCAAACTAAATCATTTGACTATTTCCTTGAGGAAAATAAGTTATCTTGTTGAAAAAGGTTGTTTCATGAGAAATTCCCTAATGT
>JBAUBP010000198.1:0-3000 GCA_049676905.1 Bathyarchaeia archaeon | reverse complement strand
ACTCTAGACAGCTCAAACAAAGGAATTGCATCAATGATAAGTTATAATGATCGACTGTATGTCGGCACAAAAAATGCTGATGGATTTCAGATCTGGAAAAGCACCGTCCTGGACCCACAAAACAACGGTGATTGGGAACTGATAGTTGATCAAGGTGCAAGTGATAAATACAATAAAAATGCGCAGACAATGATTGAATTCAAAGGATACCTTTACGTGGGATCATTAGTTCCGCCATTTTATACTGATGGGAGTTGTTTCAAAGGATTTGATCTCATTAGAATAGCCGAAGATGATAGTTGGGAATTAATTATAGGACCATATCATCCACGTCAGCCTCCAGATGTTCCTGCCGGACCTCCTATTAGTGGTTGGCCATCTGGATTTGGTAATCCAACGAATTTCTATTGTTGGAGCCTGGAGGTTAAGGAAGATTATATGTATCTCGGGACTTTTGACGCAAGCCCCTTCGCTAGATATGCACTAACTCATCTTCCACCTGAGGACCTTGAAATATTGTTAGGATATCTAAACGAATTCAAAGATAACCTTACACCTGAAGATAAAGAATCAATTGCTCAAATAATCGAGCATGCAAGACAAAATGGGTATCTCTCAGAAAAACAAGTAGAATTATTGGAAAAGTTTTACATTAGCGAGGAGGACATAACTGCTGATGATCTTCAAGACTTAATACAACTTTTCAGCGGAGCAGATCTATGGAAGACCAATGATGGAATTATTTGGAAGCCTGTAACACTAAATGGCTTCGACAATCCAAACAACTATGGTTTCCGAACTATGCAGTATGCACCCGGCACCCTCTATGTAGGAGCCTCCAATCCATGGGAGGGATGTGAAGTTTTCAAAGCAACACAACCAACCACACTTGTAGACCCCAAGACAGCTACACTCTATATTGATGCTGATCATAATAGCCTGCCAAGCCCAGGAGACACAATCAAATATACTGCTGAGATCACAAACGTCGGAGAAGTCACACGTAAGGACGCAACATTCTCTGATACAGTCGACCCACAAACAACCTTGATCTGTGACGAGCCCAATCAGCCCACAACAACACACGGAACAGTAACCAGTTGCGACCCAACATCAGGCTCCCTAACAGTCGACATAGGAGACATCGATCCAGATGTCACAGTCACGATCACATTCTACGTGATTATCAACCAAGACGCCAGTGGAGAAGTCGCAAACCAAGGTATAACTTCTGGCTCAAACTTTCCTAATGCTCTAACCGATGACCCCAATGCACAAGTACCTGATACTCCAACGCGTAATTCATTGGGAAAACCTGTTGGTGGAGTAGTGATGCCTGTAAACAAGCTTGAGATACTAACACCTTACCTAGCATTAGCAGGACTTCTCGCAGCCTTATCAACAGTCTACTTCATAAGAAGACGTAAAGACTAAACTTGTTTTTTTTCCTATGCACGTTAGTATTCCGTCTATTAGCTCATGCATGAGTGAAAAAGTGGTTTAATTGTTTTTCAGTTTTTTCACTTTTTCTTCGAGATTAGTTACGATTTTTACTTCAGCAGTGTGAAAAGCCGCCATTGCTAATATGTCGGGTTCCATGCCGAAGTCATTGAAAGCTTCCAGACTGGGAGCGTCAAATATCATATAATATACATGTTCTGTGGGAATCGTCCAGCTTCCAACCATTTTCACATTATGTTTCGCAGCTAATTCTTCTGATTTGTCAAAGGCATTTATGAATGTATTTTTGGCTTTCTCATTAAATGATGGGCAGTTTTCAGGGGAATGTTTAGATATTAATAAAAATGTAGGCAAATTAGAATCCACCATTTCACATCATTAGAGTAACAAAATATAATTGTTTGAGGGCATATCATCACATGATTTTTCAACTTTTGCTAGCTAAAACCTATAGTGCACGCTGTACGAGTCGATAGAATTTGGTGTACAAGAAGAAATCGTGGAGAGACAAATTAAATGGTGATAATGATTTGCCACGTGTCGTTCCAATTGAAGGGAGATTGAGTAAGAAGTGGGGAATTGGGACATGTGTGATACCTTCACCCAAAGAAGTTAATCAACTAATGAGAAAGGTTCCAAAAGGAAAAATTGTAACCATTAATCATATGCGAGAAACTTTAGCGAAAAAACATAAAGCAACAATTGGCTGTCCCATAACCACAGGAATATTTGCTCGTATCGCAGCTGGTGCTGCAGAAGAAGAAGCAAAGGAAGGAAAGAAGAATATTACCCCTTATTGGAGAACCCTAAAACAGGGTGGAGTCATAAACGAGAAATATCCAGGCGGAGTTAAGATTCAAAGAGAACTGTTAGAAAAAGAAGGACATAAAGTCAAACAAAAAGGCAAAAAATATGTTGTTGAAAATTTCAAGAAATATCTAGCTAAGATGTAATTAGCGCGCGCTTCATTGATTCTAACTATATGTTTGAGATAACTATTTTACTTCATCTGGACATTTCAATAATCTCTTCACAAGAATCTGCATATGGCCTTATCTTCATGTAATTTCTTCTAAATTTTAGCTTTGGATTAATTTGGCTAAGAAAAGTTTGGACAGGTTTTTCATAACATTTTCTACATATTTCTCTAGTATCTAGACCAAGAGTTTTACATGCCTCAAGTTGAGGGCAGAAATTGTGCCACCTTGTAACTAGTTTATTTTCAGTTTTCTCAACAATTTCTACGTTTTCAGGAGTTAGTGAAAGGTTAAGATATTCTTGATAAAAAATTTCACAAGCTAGATCAATAGGATTGCCACTTTGATTTAATTTATCTTTATTTTTATTCAGCCAATCTAGTCGATTTCGTGTGTTAATGTCTTCTAAAATTTCTAAAGCTTTTTCTCTTCCTATAATTTTGCTTACTTCTTCCATGTATTCAAACAATCGAATAAAATCAGATGTCTTGGCTTTGTGTAGATCTTTTGTAGTAAATTCTTCTTTCATCTCTTTACTTTCCTATCTTTCAAACGGATTTTC
>JBAUBP010000197.1:0-9637 GCA_049676905.1 Bathyarchaeia archaeon | reverse complement strand
GAATTATATCAAACATGGAAGCACAGAAAATAACAGGTACGGTTATGGTCTACACGAGTTCAGAGATGTAGCCAGAACTTTACTCCACCTACATGATAAGAAGGATGGTTTAGATGAGGTCTGCGTAGAATATTGGATGGGACATATAACAGACAAGAACAATTATGACAAATTCTACCGCGACAAAACATACACTCTAGAACAATACAAGATTGCTGAGAAACATCTCAATATTATATCTGGATTTACTGCATCTCCAAGTCAAGATACTGAAGAACTTGCTAAACAGATGGTAAAGAATCCTGAAACATTCAAAATATTCAGAGATGCAATGGAGGAAATTGTCGGCGCTAGACTAGCACCAGTAGACCGAAAGGAAAAGAATTGATCCAGTGTGTACTAATTTGCTCTGACTAACTTGATGTACCAAGCTTTCTGTTGAAAGATGGGATTTTTCTTGGGGTTTTTAAAATGTAGGTTTCAAGATCCTTTTTTCCGTTAAGAAATATTTCATAAGGATATTCTGTGTCTTTCGATAATCCTTTGACACATGTTTCATGATTCATTGTAGGTTTACTATCGGAGTATGAGTTACCGTTAATGTTCAGAGAATCTATTGTTGCACTATCTGTTTGCCATGATATTGCTGCGCTATCTGGTGTTACAAGGTATATTGATGGTCCTTGAATTATTTCTGGTATTAAATTGTTGTTGAAAGCTGAATTCTGATTTATTACCTTGATATAGGGTTTTGATTCGATTAATTCTTTTACTATCTTTGCTGTCTGTTCGTAAGACATGTTGTTGGTGTCGATGGTCATGTCATATATTGATGCGTCTAACCAATTTTTTCCGAGTTGTTTCTTCACAATTTTTCTTCTTTCATTATCGCTTCGCGCCATTTCATAGACGGCTTTAGGATATGTGATGTTCCACATTCTTGAGATGTGTTTAGATCTTTTTTCTGGGGATGCCGTGAGGAAGATTTTGTATGCTGATTTATCAAGTGCTTTAAAAGCGAATTTTCCTTCGACTATGGTTTTCTCATCGGTATATTCATGCATGGTGTCGATTAATGCCTTGTCCTTATTGATTGTGCGTCTATTGAAGCCTTCAAATAAATCAGAGTAGGACAGTTGCATTCTAGCAGCGGTTAATCTGTAGAGTTCTTGGGAATCTATTAATCTAAGAGAATTATCCATTGTGTTCTTTAGATTGTTTGCTACCTCTGTACATCCAGCACCTTTCTGTCCACAAATCAATATTGGATATATTGTTATTCACCTTCAGTCTCAAAGTTAATTAGATATATGTCAGGTTTCATGTTTAAATGTAACTGTGTTCCACATAAATACTAATAAAGCTAGCTAGCTAAGAGTTTAGATGCCGAGTTTTTGATAGTTATTAGGAATTGGTCTTAGAGCCTTGTATTGACGATTTGATGGTTTTATAATTATTCCACTCTATTGACGGCTAAATATCTCTATTTTGGATGCTCTCACCAGCTAAGGCACACACACAATTCTTATATTTAAAACGACTTGAAAACATTCATTGCACTACACCTTGAAATGTAAAGAGTAAATGGGTTCTGTAAAGATGAGGAAACCAATTATATGTCAACGCATCCTACCTAAGTTGACTATATCTCTCATGGCTGCAACCCTGATTTTATGCCTAGTCTTCTCGCCTCAAACCGTGAAGGCCACCCTAACAGTAATCCAACCATCAAACGCCGATACCTATCTAAATAGCATACAACCAAATGTGAACAATGATGGATATGCCGCCTTTAATGTTGGGGTCTCTTCATCCGTGATAACCAGAGGTCTTGTGAAGTTTGATTTGTCGTCTATACCTTTAGGATCCACAATAAACACAGCATCTCTGATGCTGTATGGCAGTGGTAGAACTGGTGATCCTACTGGTAGAACCTATGCAGTTTATCGGGTTACAAAGGACTGGGTTGAAACCCAAGCCACATGGAATAGTTACAGGACAGGAATTTTGTGGGATACTACTGGAGGAGACTTTAGTACAGATGGGGCATCCTCCACAACAGTTCCTTCAAGCATAGGATGGTGGATGACTTGGGATGTTACAACCATAGTAAAGACTTGGATAGAAAATGGACAGCCAAACTACGGATTCTTGATACTGGATCTAAATGAAGTTGTGCCGGATCCCACGGGTTTTATTAATTTCGATTCAAAGGAGTCTCCCGATACAGATTGGCAACCTATTCTGGAGATAGACTGGTCCGAATCTGCCCCAACGGTTGAACCTGCACCTGTAGGCGGAGTTATTGCACCAGTTAACAAACTTGCAGTATTGACTCCTTATCTAGCATTAGCTGGATTAATAGCAGCAGTATCCACCATAGTCATCAAGAAAAGAAAGTAAACAGAGATTATCGGATCTAACGTATTAATCCATAATAGCGCGCGCTAGCGGTCGTGGTCTAGCCTGGTTTGTATTTTAAATTCATCCAGATTAGTGTGCGCTAAAAAAAAGAAAGTAGTATTGTTAACGAAATAGTGTTACACCATCTCCAAAATAAGGTGCTGTTCCTTTACCTTTGTTATTTGCATTATCATTGTCGCCATTATGCTGCCAGCTCATCCCAGGTCCAAATGATGAATATGGATTATCGCCTCTTGCTATCAAATCATCCCCGACAATGTCTTTAGCCGTATCTGAAGCATGTTCAGCTCCTGGTCTGGGATCCGTATCGGCTGCAATTACTGTTCCTATCTGTGACAATACTGGCGCTGCTAGAAGTAATGTGAGTAATAGTAACTTTCCGTTCAAAATCTTACCTCCATGTTATATTCACAACTTTATCGGAATCATTAGTTGAGATTAAAAGTTGTAATTAAAGATTAATATGAAAAGAGTGTGTAACGCGCGCTGAATATCGGAATGGAAAAGCATATCTCAGTTAGAGGGGAATATATGGGGTTAGCGGGTTTAAGTTAATTTGAAGCTTATACTTAACCTATTAATTTTCTTTAGTCTTATCACTATGATGATTTCTGTGGCAAATGCCCCAGTGACAACAATACAACCAGCTGACAAGGATACGTATCTCTGGCAACATAACCCAACCGTAAACTATGGAAATCAACTTCTTATGTATGTGGGTGGTGCCCCCTATTGGAGAGAGCATACACTCGTCAAGTTTGACTTGTCATCTATCCCAGACGGTTCCGTCATAAACAGTGCCTATCTCCGTCTATATTATAATGCGGCTGGGTCAACTGGTGATCCTGGTGGAAGAACCTACACTGTTTATCGTATGACTCAGGACTGGGTTGAGCTCGAATGTACATGGAATATTTTTAGCACTGGAAACAGTTGGACTACTGCTGGAGGAGATTATACTGATACAAATAAAGCATCACTCACTCTTCCGAGTATGGGTGGGCAGGATTCATGGGTAAGCTGGACCGTCACGGACATAGTGGAAGACTGGATAACCTTCGGCAATCCAAACTACGGTTTCTTGATAAGAGAGGAAGAGGTCGCCGGCATTTATTCTGCTTTTCGTAGTACCCAACATTCCGAGTCGACTACACGCCCTATCTTAGAGGTGGATTATACTCCGGTCTTTGACTTCTCTGTAAGTGCTGAGGGTGGGTTAACGGTTACACAGGGTGGCTCAGGTACCATCCCTATAACGGTTACTCTTGTTTCAGGGTCACCAAAATTGGTATCCTTATCTGTTTCAGGTCTTCCTTCAGGAGCATCTGCATTCTTCAATCCACTTTCAGATAACCCAACCTTCACAAGCACATTAACGATCACCACCTCAAGCTCAACGCCGCTGGGGTCATACCTGATAACAGTATCCGGCACCGGAAGCCAGACACATACAACAACGTTCATGTTAATGGTGAACCCTGCCTCTGGACCTGTCGGTGGTGTTGTAACCCCCGTGAATAAGCTTGAGATTCTAACACCTTACATAGCGTTAGTTGGATTGATTGCGGTCGTTTCAACAGTATATGTTATCAAAAGACGTAAAGACTAACCATCATCTCGAAAGGCTATTATCTCACTCGTGTCTAAAAATGAAATGCTAAACTTGAATCTAGGGCCTTTATATAGTGTGCTAGGTTTGGGTTTAAGCGCTAGCGGTCGTGGTCTAGCCTGGTCATATCACGTGTGCACACTTTCAAAATGATCTTGAGCATGGGAATGGCGCGCGCTTAGCGCACGTACTTTGCTATATCGTAATTATGGAACATGTGGGTCGTGTATACTACTATTTTTAGTAAGGGTATGTCTGTTGTGGGTATCCGTATCCAAATTCGTGTGGATGTTCTTTAACATATTTTGTCCACATGTGCTTATGCTTCATGCTGTGACATTTCTTACATAGACATACAAGATTTTCAGGGCTAGTGGCTCCACCTTTAGATGCTGGAAGGATATGGTGGGTGTGTAATTCGATGCCGTATCCTCCGCTACCGCAATTTTGGCATCGACTACCGGCTCTAGCTTTAGCCCATTTACTCCATTTATCCCAGTTTGGAGGATAGTTATCATCTGGTTTTCGAAAAGGCTGAAAGGTCTTAGGCGAATATAGCATGCCTCGCCCATGAGTTCTAGGAGAACTGGTCCTTCTAGGTCTTGAAGTTCCTGGAGAATAAATTCCGCTACGTCTTAATGTTCTTGGAGAATAGACTCTTCTAGGCTTTGAAGGGATTGTAGAATAAATTTTTCTAGGCCTCGAGGTTCTTGTACCATAAGCTTTTCTCGGCCTTGAAATTCCTGGAGAATAGACCCTTCTCGGTCTCAATGATCTAGTAGAATATTTTTTTCTTGGTCTCAATGATCTAGTAAGAGATCTCCTTCTCGGTCTGCGTGATCGTCGGATACGAAACAATACTATTGCCCATAAACATGAATTATTCAAAATCTATAATTAACTTGTGATGAATAACAGCTCCCTCGATCAGTTATTCTTAAAGAGATTCTTTTCTATATCGACCTCTTCATAGATCTTCTCAAAAGCACTTTCAACACTCTGTTTGAAATCATCAAAGGTCACTGTCCCATCGATTTTTTGTTTAGGATAGGGAAGCGCATCATACAATTCTATAAGATGCGGATAAAGTTGGAAAATATATTCTTTCGAATGTTTCATATTATCTTTAAAATTTGGAGTACCCTCATATCTTTTCATGTATACCTGCTTTCTTCTTTTCCAAGAAACATCAGGAGCTATGTCTGTAAAGATTATCCCTACTTCGAAGGATTCCAAAGTTTGCATATATTTTGCAAGAAATAAATCTGCTAATTTAGAATTTTTCACTTTTACATGTGCTACTGTAAAAAGGTTAGATTCATCTACATAAACAACTTCCCTAGACTTGTGAATTCTTTTCATCCTCTCAAGATCAGACTCTAATATTCGTTTTTGAAAATCTATATTCGCAAGAGCACCACCGAGAATAATTCCCTTTTTTCTATAATTGTTCAAGATAGTCTGGGCAGACTCGGGAAAAATAACAATATTCTCGTAAGTTTCTTCTAAATGTTTTTTCGCCACACTTTTTCCAGACGCTTGGGGTCCACCTATAATCACATAAAGCGTTTTTTTCTTCATATCTTACAACTTACTATTGATTCCTATCTCGACAGTTTCTTCGAGGCCTTCGAGCAAGTGTGTGTTCTTGAACATTTGCTTATAGATCTCTGCATTATGAGTATGAACAGGAACAACTATTTTTGGATTAACGATTTCAATCATGTGTTTTAATTCTGGTCCGCAAGCATGACCTGAAACATGAGTCTCTTGGACATTCATACCAAGATGGTTGATCCAGTTGTTAACCCGTTCCCAATCCATTTCCATCTCTGTATCAAAAGGTTCGCAAGTAGATTTTATGTATACAGAATTTTTTGGTGGTTTTAGATCTAAAAGATCTGGTAGGGTGAAGTTTGTGCAGAAAAATAAGAAGCCCGATTGATTTTTACGGATATCTTTGTAACATATTGAGTCTGAAAGATATTGATGTTCCCATTTTGCATAGTCTTCTTTTATGGTTTTTTCTTCCCAATTGCTGCCTATCAGGCCCCATGATTTTCTTGTGGCGTACAACGCTAAATTATTGTCGGCAAGATTTGGAACCTTGTCGTCGCATCCATTTAATTGAGAAAGAAGATATGCCTGCTTAAGACTGATAGCAAGTTTCTTGTCTAGTTTTTTTGCAACGTTCAAAAATGACAGCATTCTGTCTGTATCTCTTACAGGCCAGTTACAGACGCTTAAGCCATTATGTTCGTTTACTATTTTTGAAACTTCGCTCTCTACATCTTTTTCTTTCCGTGTGGTTTTTTTATCGATTCTGGTGCCTTCTATTATTAGTACATCAGGTTTTTCTTTTCTGCAAGCTTCTAAGAAATTCGATGTTGCTTTTGGTCTTCGTCCGTGAAACCTGAAGTCACCTGTGTATGCGACTATTCCAGATGATGTGTATATCATGTATGCTGTAGAACCGGGCAGAGAGTGGTCAACATTGAATGGTATGATTTCAAGATTGTCTATTCTAAATTTTTTACCAAATTCAAAATTTTCAAATTTTCTTTGCTGTTTTATTTCAGGATTCCTTGAAGTCTTTCTACTTCGCAGTCCATTTTTATTGATATATGTTTCAAAACGTGTGGTTATGTCTGTTAGATCATTGAATCTACCGCTCGATGTATCGTTCAGAGCTTTGAGTATAGCATTTGTAGGCTTTGAACAATAAATCGGGATGTCTTCTCTCAAGAAATGTATGTAGGCAGCGTGATCTAAATGTGCATGCGATAATAGGACTCCTTGACATTCATTTTTTTCTTGTTTTCTTCCCATATGTTTCAGATAATCATTTCTGTATAGGCCTTTCAAGTCAGGCAGTAATCCAAGCTCAAAGAAATCTCCTAAACCATTGCATTGTCGAGGTTGAAGGAATTCGGAGAAGAATTTGCCAGCTCTGGAAAAGCTCATGCCAAAATCCAAAAAAACCTTCGTATCCATGTCTTCTAAGAGTATTTTATTGCCACCAATCTCGTTGACGCCTCCATAGAAGGTCAGAGTAGATGCAACACTTTTGCGTGTGCGCTTCTTGTGTAGAACAATTTTTGGTTGCCGTTTTTGGATATCTGGTCGCAAACTTAGACGATAACCGCAAACGTCACAGAACTTAGAAGATGATTTGTGCATTGTGTTGCATTTTGCACATTTGAGCAGGCGCGCACCACATTGTCCACATAAATTAGATCGCTCATCAACTGCAAATCCACATATAGGACAGTTCAAATTCGGACCACTGATCCTAAGCACATTTAAACTGATCATCATTTGGCAATATCATACTTGCGATTGCCAATTAGGTGTCCATCTGGAATATCGAAGTGCCGTCATACGTCAAACAGTGAATGACAAACAATCGTTAACTATAACATCAATACTGATAAGGCAAACTAGAGAATATCAATATACAATTTATTATCGTTGATAATTCACGTTAGAACGTTTAATAAACTGAAGTATTTGGGAATGAACAGAACTTCTGGTTTAGCGCGCGCTAGTGTGTGCTATTTCATGTATTCTTTTAATTTATAGAAATGTTCGCCATAAACCCAATGACCTATGGCTCTTCGAATATTAACACTATATCCAATTATTGATTTCAAATCAGATGATATATTATCATTATTATCACCTAATGGTAGGGCTAATCTTAGAAGTCGACTGTTTCTTGGATTGCCTTGAACAATTACCAATCCCTCATCCAAGTATGTACGTTTAGTATGTGCATTATTCTGAAGTTTATTGAGTACAGCATTTTGTTCTTCACGAGGGATCTTTGTAAAATCGTATACTTGTTTAACTGTGAAATAACCTATGATGTAGAGGCTAGGTTTATTCATTTTATTTATCGGCTCTAAACCAGCGTAGAATACCAACAAATCTTCAGGAACAAGTTTAGCCAACTGTCTTGACTTGTTTCGAGTAGGGTCTCCGTAAGTGAAAGTTTCAAATTCAGGATCAAAATGTGGCGGTGAATGATGTATTTTTTTAGGTATGAAATCAGTGATAGGGGTTCCATTTCTACCGAATAGATCTGTATAGACTCTACTTTCATTAGTGGCCTGCCTCTCTGGAATTGGAATAAATTCAAACTAGAAACAATTCTACACACTATAACGTTTCAACATTATACCAACTAAAACAAATGTTATCATTATTGTAACAAGCACAAAGTAAGGCATCAAAATCGTAATTTTACTAACCGACATAACATAACCTCCTACAGGTGTTGTCTCCAGATCTTCTGGATCCGGTTCAGGCTCCCGAGACTGTTCCAGATAGAAATTGAGTGTAACCGATCCTCCCTCCTGAACTGTCACCTCAAAACTCTGGCCAACATATCCTGTTAAACTACAATTCACAAGATAAGTGCCTGGAGGAACAATAATGTAATATTGACTTCCAATAGTGAACGTCGCTTCATAAACTGTGCTTCCATCAAAAGCTGTAACCTTTGCACCTACAGCCTCATGAAAATCACCCATAAACTCTCTAGCATATACCTTGCCACCAATACCTGCCTGCCCATATCCAAACCCCACAAAAGAAACAGTAATACTACAACAAAGACTCAGAATAGCAATCAAGGCCAGAATTCGCAAAGCCTCAACCTACCTAACCAAATAATGATTCCAAAACCGTAATAAACTTATCACTAGAAGCGACCCAACACTCAAACAAACATTCAAGCATTTGATTAATAATTACTTTCAGAACTCCAAAAAAAATGGAACCCAATAAAAGTTCCACTGGAAACACATAAACAAATAAAAACCACTAAAACCCTCAAACGCCCATACAATCAACAGTAAAACCTCAATAACACAGGCTAATCCTACAGTTGCACACTATTCTGAATGAAGTTGAAACCAAATGGAAAAAGCATTAATTTTCAGAATTGTTTTCGCAGCATTAATTCTAACTTTCTTTTACTTACTCAACTTTCCTCCAATCTACATTCAGATTATGGGGATTCTCTTTATCTCTATGATTATTTTCCGTAGCAGTGTTTACAAAAAAATTGAAAACCTTCTTGAAGAAAAATTACCTTTCATACAAGAATGGTCTCCTTGGAAAAAGAAGATTCTCATGATCATAATTTTCCTCATTATCTATACAATCATTAAACAAATCGTCTTTTTCTTTTTATTATTAATGGGTATTGACGTTCAACAAATATTAGTGGAAAGAATTAATCAAACGTCAAGTGAGTTAGCTCACGCTAATATGATATGGCTTGAAGCCAAGGTTATACTGTTACCTTGACTTCACATTGGCAGTATATTGAATAAACCTGCAGTCAACATAGCAACTGCAGCAGATATTACCACCATTACAATGAAGCCGACAATACAGGTTGCAATTGCTCTACCCGTGGAGAAATCAAGCGCTTGCCGGACAGCTATAACCATAGCTACAAGACTCCATATTGAAGCTATAAAAACGATAATTGCACCTAGAATTGGAATAAAAATTAGAATTCTTAGAACACCAGGTGAGGAGGAAAAACCGATGCAACGTAAAAGTTCACCATAAGTAGCCTCAGTCTTAGGA
>JBAUBP010000196.1:0-10952 GCA_049676905.1 Bathyarchaeia archaeon | reverse complement strand
TGGTGGTCCTATGGGAGGCTGGGTACCACTTGTAATGGTGATCTTGGGAGTCATTGTCGGTCTAACGACAATCACTGAGAAAGAGACTACTCCATTTCTAGTAGCCGCTATTGCTCTGTTGGTTGCTAATGGAGGTCGCGCCTTTCTCTTGGTAGATAGCGTATTGCCAGGAGTGGGAACCGCAATAGATACAATATTAATAACATTGGCCGCCTTCGTCGCACCTGCAGCTATAATAATGGCTGTAAAGGCAATCTACAACATAGGACGCACACGCTAGGTCTAACACCTAGCACCACTTTTTTTTAGATCTTAAATGAAAATATTTTAGATTTCTGATTTTTCTAAATTTTTGGATTCCGAAATGTCCTCTTGGCTTGTGTGGTTGTTTCTAAAAGTATTTCGTCTTACTTCAATCAAGGCTATTACGATAACAGAGATTATAGCTACAATTAGGATTGGTACAAAGTAATCCGATTGAGTCATGGGAGCTTCATTCTCTTTAATTACTGTCTCAGTGGATGTCTCTACCGTAGAAGGAACAGAAGTTGTTGAAGATTGTGGGGGTAGCTCTTCTGATCTCCAAAATGAAGTCGAATCAAGTTGATACTCATATGTCGTAATTCGCCTGCCCTTTATGCTGGTAGCTTCTGTGGTACTGGATGATGATATCAAAAGGCCTGTGTTTTTTTCGAATGTGAATGTGTGTTTGGCTGTCCCGTTGGTTTCAAGCCACGGATCTTGTGCTGTAGGACCAGAATAACGTAATATTATTGTTTGTAGTTTTGTTCCTTCATAATCTGTTTCACCGTGGGAAACCTGACAATTGATCAATCCATCTATTGAATAATATTCTACATATTGGCCTACAGAAAGTTCGGGTGATATGAACTCGGTTACAGGCATTCCGACTATGAGTTCATCCTGAATTTCTTCTCCTTCGATTTCGCCTTTCATTTCTCTAGATAAATAAGTAAGTGTCTTACGGTCAATTACAGAGTTTTCAGTAAAAGTATGTGTCTCACTTTTAGTTTCTTGATCATAATAACCGCTTCCTTCTATTTTGAAATTGATCTCTTGTTTCTTTTCAAAAATGAGGATTGTTGAATTGATGTGTTTTATAGTGCCATGCCCTAGAACCGTGATGGATGTACTGAATTCTCCTTGGTAATCTCCTGTACCATACAATGTGCTTTTTGAATCGACATAATATGTCCAATAACCTTCTTCTGTCAGAAGGATGTTGGATGATGCATGTGCATTAGCGTGGGCATAATTTAGTGAAATAGCAATTAATATTATGACTAATGCTATCCTAAATTGAATCAGAGTGGTCAGTTTTTGGGCCTCTAGAGAAACATCCGCATCTCTGTTGTTGGCTTAAATCCGAAGGACTCATAAAGGGGTTTACTGGCTTCCACAGCATGTAATGTCAATGTCTTGAACTTCTTGTCTCTACAATAATCTACGATCGTGGTAAGTATCTTTCTGGCTATACCTCGACGTCGGTATTCTGACTCAGTATAAATGCTGTGTACATATACGTATCTCAACGTTTCATCTTGTGGTCTAGGTGGTTGCTCATATACTGTTATGCCGCCGCTGGCGGCGATCTTGCCCTCTTTCGTCTCAATTATCCAAGCTTTGAAAGTGCCTATAGACAGTGATTTCTGAATATGTCTCTTATACCCCTCGTCCATTGCATCGAGTTCCTTATCGCCTTTGACGCCTGTAGCTTCAACGAACATAACCCTCCTATGACGCACTAAAACAGGGAGATCTTGCAAAGTTGCTTCTCGCATATTGAAATCATGAAGACTCATTTTGTCAGGCACATTAATTCCTCAAATTACTATTGGGCACATCTTTTCTGATGAGTCTCTAAAGGCTTTTCCTTTTTTTAGTGAAGAAATTCTATGATTCGATATGTTGTGATTTTCCTAAATCAATATATGATCTGACTTTGACATGATAGAAGGAACTCAAATGAGCAAGAAATATCAAATGAAACAATTAAAAAAGGAAGAGAAGAAGAAAAAGCAAAAAAAACTGCAAATTTTTCTTGGAGTTCTAATCTTATTAATCATTGTTGGGGCTTTCATCTATACATGGGGGCCTAAACCTGATATGCCCGAGACTCAATCCGCATCAAGAAATAGAATAGCAGTGATTGTTACAAACATGGGAACGATGGAATTTGAACTTCATGAAGATAAAGTCCCTATTACCGCGAGTAATTTCATATCTTTAGCTAATCAAGGGTTCTACGATGGAGTAATATTTCATCGTGTTGTCAAAGGGTTTGTGATCCAAGGTGGTGACCCGACTGGAACAGGGACGGGTGACTCTGGGAAGACTATTCCTGATGAGATTGTTCCAGAACTAAAACATGATTCGTTAGGTCTATTATCGATGGCTAACAGCGGTCCAAATACTGGTAGTTCTCAATTCTTTATCACACTAGCGCCAGCTCCATATTTGGATGGGAAACATTCGATATTTGGGAAATTGATTAAAGGTGAAGATGTTTTAATGGCAATAGGATCCGTTGAGGTCGGTGATAGCGACCGCCCTTTAACCGATGTTACAATGAAAATAACTATAAAGAGTCAGTGAAATGGCAACTTCTGGAGCTTTAGGCCCATAAGACTCCCCCTAGAAAA
Source organism: Bathyarchaeia archaeon (assembly GCA_049676905.1). GTDB lineage: Archaea > Thermoproteota > Bathyarchaeia > 40CM-2-53-6 > RBG-13-38-9 > RBG-13-38-9. The sequence goes on along the minus strand of JBAUBP010000196.1, from coordinate 8,289 downwards.
AATTATAATACTGTAGTAATGGTGTTAGTTCGGAGGGTCTTAACTATTGTCTGAGAAAACTAGGCAAATGCCAACCATTTCTGAAGTAGTAAGTGTAGACGAAAATCTTAACATAAAATTCCCAGAGTCAGTATGTAAAGCCTTGGAAATAACCCCTGATACAAAACTTCTCTTGATGGCGGATCCAACTGTTGGCGAGATAATCATGAATGTGGCCGCTCGTCCGGGCGCTCCGCTTGCAGAGGCTAGAATGATTATAGGCAATCAGCCAGGATCCCTGACAAAGATCGGAGGTAAGCTTGCTGGAGATCAAATCAATATCGTAATGTTTCTAATGCCCCCATCAACAAAGGGCACTATAAACGGGTCAATGCTTCTCGACGTTTCCAACAGTAATAAGACAATCAGAGAGATTGAAAAATCCCTATCTGAACTTGATGTTATTCGAAGGGTAACAGTTAAACTACTCTGAAATGTAGGCGCACACTAAACAATTTAAATCAAAAAATAAAACGCAGTAAGATATCTGATATTTAAAAATTAGAATCGACAATAAATGGGCAGGTATAAGGCATATTGTTTAAAGCGGCACCTATGAAGAGGCTGTATGCAGCAGTTCCATTAACCTTTGAAGATAACTTATTAAAAATTCTTGGAAGATTAGGAACTGTCCAACTAGTCAGTGACTATACTATCAAGGGATTCAAAAAAGTTGATAATGTTGAGAAATCCGAAAAATATGTCAAACTACAACAAAGGATAGGTTCGGTTCTATCTTCGCTACCCCCAGAGGAGGAAATAAAAAAGAGTTTCCTAGCTCGATTCAAGAGCAGCTTCTCTAAAACTCATACTGAAACGCCGTCAGATTTACCTGCCCTTGAAAACATTGAAGCCTATGTGGTAGATTATGAGTCTAGACTTGACAAAGAGCTTAACAGTCTAGAATCTCTTCAAGGTGACCTAGATGGATTGAAGAGTTTAGCCGATAAACTTGTCATCCTTAAAAAACACAATCTAAGAATAGATCAACTAGGCGATTTCAAACACATATTTGTCAAGGCTGGTTTAATACAACGAGAACTGGCTCCAAGACTCAACAGATACACAGAGGGCACAAGTGTCAATTTCACTTCTTTTAACGAAACGCGAAAAGAAGACTTTGTTATTATCACTGGGTTGAACGATGATAAATCACATATCGAAAGTGCGCTCCCACTGCTCAACTTTAATGAAATGGTTTTCCCTGATGCGATAAATCCTAATCCCGAAGAAGCTCTTCAAGATGTTGTATCGAATATAAACAAGAAAAAAAATGGAGTTCATACTTTTGAGAATTCAATAAGAGCGATTGGAAAAAAATTCCGAGAAGAGTCGAAGAAATATGAACCAGTAGTGCGTGGGACTCTAAACCTTGAAGAAGCAAGATCAAATCTCAGTCGAACTAGCAGAATGAGTTTGGCTCACGGTTGGGTGCCTGAAGAAAAGGCTGAGGAAGTTACAAATGCGATAATTGAGGCAACTTCTGGGGCAGCATATGTAAAGCTTGAGGATCCTAGTTCACATGACACGCCTCCAGTTAAGATGCAAAATAAGGGTGTGGGGCAGTCTTTCGAGCTACTTACAGGATTAAGAGGGACTCCAAATTATAAAGAGGTAGATCCGACAACAATAATTACTGTTCTCTTCTCAGTCATGTTTGGTTTTATGTTTGGGGATGTTGGTAGCGGACTTGTTTTCGTTATTATAGGTTTAATGCTACGAAATCTTCAGCGAGAACTCTTGAGTATATCTGCTAAAGCTGTAAACAAACTTGGCACTATCATCTTGGCATGTGGGCTATCATCGATGATTTTTGGGTTCTTTTATGGAGAATTCTTTCTTTTACCAGGAGTAATTCCACCTCTTCTTTTTAGTCCGTTCCATAATCAAACTGCAATAATTGTTGTCGCATTGATTTTCGGAGTAATTCAGATCGGATTGGGTTTAATTCTGAAAATAATAAATACAATTAGGGCGGGAGATAAACACAAAACAATTTTCTCAATTATAGTATTAGCTTACTATATTGTTGGTGTACTGCTTGCGGTAGAATATACCAGAACTTTGTCTCTTTCTGCCTTTGCTGAAAATTGGATCTTAACAATAATGGCGATGAGTCTGTTAGGCCTGATATTTCTTTTTCCACTTATAGAGGGTCTGATTGTTGGTAAGGTAGACATTATCGCGCAGTTGTTAAAAGGATTCTCTGAATTCATTGAGACATTTCTTTCACTATTGACTAACTCTATCTCATATGTTCGATTGGCAGCGTTTGCCATAGCCCATGGCGCTTTAGGATTATCTGCACTTATTTTAGCATCGGTAATCGGAGTAATACCGAGTTATCTATTGATGAACATTCTTGTAATCCTAATTGAAGGATTAGCTATCTTAATACAATCTATGAGGCTTACTTACTATGAATTCTTTACAAAATTTTACTCTGGAAGTGGAACGCCCTATAAGCCATTTTCATTACCTCCATCTTTTACGTAAGAATTAAATATTGAAAGCTAAGCTTCAACATCTATTCCGACTGGTTGATGTGGAATGGCTCAAAAATCGAGTAAAAAAATATTGATTAGAAATTTCATACTGTTAGTACCTTTCATCATAGCGCTGTTGGTTTTGGGTATTCAAGTTTCGGCAACAGCTGCTCAGGAAACTGAGGATCATGAGGCAAGCGCCCTTGAAAGTTCTGGCATGGGTCTGATTGCTGCTGGACTTGCTGTTGGGCTATCAGGAATCGGAGCGGGAATAGCTATCTTTGGTTCTACCTCAGCTGGTATGGCTGCAATGGTGGAGCGGCCGGAGCTGAATACTTGGGTTCTGATCTTTGCAGGACTTGGTGAAGGTCTGGCAATATACGGATTAGTCGTCGCTATAATGATCCTCGGCAAGATCTGAATAGCATCTTGCCAGTATCAATAATTTATTATCTATTCAGATGAAGAGTCTTTGAAGAAGATTCTCTTCTGTAACCCCTAGGTCTAATGCTGTAGTAATGGTAACAAGGTTTCTTGCCTCTCTCTCACACATCATAAGATAAGCGACTACATATCCAAATTCTAGAGATGAGTTCCTAAGTGCAAACGAAGCATTTTGATAAAGCTTCTTGGAAAGAATTGTTTCAAGCTCAATTGCAGGATCAGTTTTTCTAAGGATCTCTATTGCGGTATTAACATAAGGTGTTCCAACTAGAGCTTCTGGAGAATCTTCAAGCCTTCCTTGAGCTAATCTCTTAATATTCGTCTTACGGAGTCGATACGATATTGGTATGGCCATTTCTTCAATTTGTCTTGATGCTATCTCTTTCATTTTTAAAGTAAGGATTAATTGAAGATTACTGAGATCAATCTCTTCTCCAACAAGTTTTCTTATACTCCTTTTATTTTCAATTTTTTCTACTTTTTCCCAGACTTTATCGAAATAAATTGAGTCTAAGTATGATTCGAGAATTATTGTTACCCCTAGTCTCTTGTAGTCATCTATCCTTCGAGTTAAAGGTGCGTAGGGTGTCTCTCGAAGTAAAGCTGTTGTCTCCTCAATATCTTTGGCTTTGAGGAGTGCTGGGAAATTTATTAGAGTGTGTTGTCTATCGAGAGGTATTAGTTTATGTTCCTCAATTTTGGCATTGGTGTGTTTTGCCCTTAGAATTCTCTTCAAATTCTCGATTTCTATTCTTGCAACATAATTCTCAAGAAACTCTCGACCCTTTCCCTTAGCATTCTTTGTCAAATTAAAAAATCGTTCTACCAATGTTTTAAGAAATATCATCTCAAGTTTTGATGAATCAACTTGTTCACTTGGCAGTTTTCCAATCTCAGTAGCATAATCACTTCTAAGGAGTTGGTCAACAATTTCAGAAAGACTTTTTGATTTTGCCATAGTTTTAAAATTCTCGTCGGTCAAAAGATGTGTTCGCATGCCATGTGTTCTTGTTACTAAATAAATTGTAGACGGTGATTTCATTTTTTGCGTCCCCTGATCACCTTTTTCACACATTTTGCTCTAAAAAATTCTTCAAGTGACTCTTCTTCTAACCTGCCTTCAACATATCTTATTAATTCGATGAGACCGGGGATTAATACTCTCTCTAAAGAATTTACTTTACGATTTGTCATCATCAATTCATGTGCTATACTTTCCAGACATGATTCCGCCTCTGCTAGCTGGATGAGATTTTCCATAATACCATTAAGTTTTGATGCTGCTTTATACGCTGAAGGGCTTGAAATAGATCCTATGTCAGCTTTTTTTTCCATTATGACTTCAGGCACTATTACGCCCATAATACTTCTTGGTCTTACTCTTACTCCCATTTCGTTGACTGTGGCAGCTTGAGAATCTAAACTGGAAAACCCAATGTTAAGATACGCGGCTTTTAGATTCTCATATGCTTCCATGAGTTGTCTGTCAAGTTCATTTCTTTCAGCTAACTTTGAGAGTAGCTTATTTGTCTCAGAGGCTAGATGATCTCTTTTCATCTTTAGTAGTTCTTGACCTTTTTTTGTGAATTCGAGCTGCTCTCTGAGTCTAAGAAGTATTCCTCTTGAGACGGCGGCTCTTCCGGCGGCGCTCACTGCATAGAACCTACTCTGTTTGTGTTGGAACCTCAGTTTTCGAGTAGAATCTCTCTATGTATTCCTCATGTATTCTTGTGAGTCCTTTCTCTGGAAGTATAGAAAGTAGTTTCCAAGCGATACCGAGCGAGTCTTCTATGGTTCTATTCTCGTATTCTTTTTGATTAATAAATTGAGTCTCGAAATTGTCTGCAAACTTGAGATATAATTTTTCATCCTCACTGAGTCCTACTTCACCAACTATTCTGGATAGGTCACGGGCTTGGCGTCCCCTCGCATATGCACCATATAGCTGATCAGCAACGTCTCCATGATCTTCTCTTGTTTTACCTTTTCCTATCCCTTTTCTCATTAGTCTAGAAAGTGAGGGTAGGACATTTATCGGCGGATACACGCCTCTCATGTAGAGATCACGGTCAAGGAAAACTTGTCCCTCTGTTATGTATCCGCTCAGGTCAGGAATTGGATGTTGAATATCTCCTCCAGGCATTGTCAAGATTGGCATTTGAGTAAGTGATCCGGGCATCCCTTCGATTATTCCGGCTCTTTCATATATAGATGCAAGGTCACTGTAGAGATATCCTGGGTAGCCTTTCCTGCTGGGGACTTCTTCTCTGGCAGCACTAAGTTCTCTTAGAACTTCTGCGTAGTTTGTCATGTCACTAAGAATCACAAGAACATGCATTCCAAGCTTGAAGGCAACATATTCGGCGGCTGTTAACGCTATACGGGGTGTAAAGAGTCTTTCAATAGCTGGATCGTCAGCGAGATTTAGAATAATTATTGAACGTTCCAAAGCTCCTGAATTTCGGAATTCATTTATGAAATATTCAGCTTCGTCATGCCTAAGTCCCATCGCTGAGAAAACTATGGCAAACTCCGCTTTTTCTCCCAGGACAGTGGCTTGTCTAGATATTTGGGCGATTAGTCTATTGTGAGGCAAACCACTCTCAGAGAATATTGGTAGCTTCTGTCCTCGAACAAGCGACAGCATTCCATCAATTGCTGAGACTCCAGTTTGTATGAAATTATTTGGATATGTGCGAGCTTTTGGATTTATTGGAGAACCATTAATGTCTTCTACCTCGCTGGAGATGATTGGTGGACCATCATCAATGGGTTGAAAGACTCCATTGAAGATTCTTCCTAAGATTTCGTTTGAGAGCGGTATTTTAAAAGCTGATCCAGTGTAATTTATGGTTGAATCTACCTGTAATCCCATCTCGCCTCCAAAGATCTGGATAACCGCTTTTCCCCTGCCGACCTCTAGAACTCTACCCATGCGTTCTGCTCCGTCTGGAGCACGCACTGTTACCATTTCATCGTAGCCTACATTTTCGACGTTGTCGACCATTAGAAGTGATCCTCTAATTTCTTTTAGTCCACGATGAATTAGCCCATGGGTTTTTCCTAACATTGATTCCATGAATCTACACCTCTTATGCTATTTCATATTCTTCTTTGAGCTTACCGATTTCTACATCAATCTCTTCGGATAATGTTTGTAGACCTTTAATACCGCTCTTATCTTCTTTTGCTCTTTCGAGTTTTGATATCTGTGGTAATGATTTGATTCTTTCTGCGGGTACACCGTTATCGACAAGATTACTGGTCTTGTCGTAGAATTCTAGCAGGGTATGGAGTAGAGCTACTTGTTTATCCATTTCGCAGAAAGCATCGACCTCATGGAATGCATATTGTCTTAAGAAAGCTTCTTTGATCAGTTCAGATTCGAGTAGTATTAGCCTTTGGTCGTCAGGAAGAGAGCTTTCGCCCATGATTCTTGCAATAGATTCTATCTCAGCGGACTCACTTAGGATCTTTAGAGCTCTTCCTCTGAGTTTACCAAAGTCTTCGTGAAGTTTTTCCTTCCAATAGTTAGCTATCTCGTCAGCGTATTGGCTATGGCTTGTAGCCTGTGATCCGAGAAGTCGGTCAACATAAAGACTATAGCTCTTGAGCCAGTGTATTGCTGGGAAATGCCGACTGTAAGCTAGATCTCGATCTAGTGCCCAGAATACGCCTGTAAATCTTAAAGTGTGAATTGTTACTGGCTCGTTAAAGTCTCCACCAGGAGGTGAGACTGCTCCAATTATAGAGACTGATCCTTCTCTTTCAGGTTTGCCCAAAGATTTGGTTCTTCCAGCTCTTTCATAGAATTCTGCAACTCTATCTGGAAGGTATGCTGGGTAACCGCCTTCTGCGGGCATTTCCTCCAGTCTACCTGATATTTCTCTCAGGGCTTCAGCCCATCTCGAGGTTGAGTCCGCCATCAAGGCCACGTCATATCCCTGGTCTCGATAGTACTCGGCGATTGTTACTCCGAGGTATATGCTTGCCTCCCTTGCTGCCACTGGCATGTTACTCGTATTTGCAATCAGGATTGTTCGTTCCATTAAAGGTCTCTTCGTTCTTGGGTCTATCAGTTCAGGAAAGTCTGATAAGACTTCACAGATTTCATTTCCTCTTTCTCCACAGCCGACGTATACTATTACTTGGGCGGCACACCATTTAGCAAGTTGATGGAGCATCACCGTCTTTCCAGTTCCGAAACCGCCAGGGATACTTGCGGTGCCTCCTCGTGGAAGTGGGAAGAAAGTATCAATAACTCTTTGGCCTGTCACAAGGGGATCGTTGAGAGGTAATCTTCCGCCAGGAGCGAATGGTCGTGGGATTCTAATAGACCACTCTTGCATTAATTTAAGGTCTACTTTTTGTCCATCACTTTCTATTGTCGCCACAGCATCTTCAACCGTGTATTCGCCTTCTTTTATCTGGGTAAGTTTGCCTCTAATTCTAGGTGGAACCATTATCTTGTGCGTCAATAGTGGCATTTCTTGAACTGCCCCTATAACATCTCCCGGACCAACAACGTCATTTTTGTTCATCGCGGGCTTGAAGTGCCACTTCTTCTCTCGGGAAAGTGTATTGACTTTGGTGCCTCTTGTTATGAAGGCTCCTGTTTGTTCCATGATTTTATCGAGTGGTCTTCCAACTCCATCAATAATGTTATTGATCAAACCGACTCCTAGTTCAGCGACTAGATGCTTGCCACTACCAATTATTTCTTCACCTGGCTTGACACCTGTAGCGTTCTCATATAGTTGAGCAGTAAATTCCTCTGATCCTACTCTTATGGCTTCACCAATAAGTCGGTCTTTACCAACTTCTACTATCTCACCCATCTCTATGTCCTTAATTCCAGAGCCCACGACAACTGATCCACTGATCCATCTGATTTTCCCCGTTCTTGATTTAGCTATCTTAATCAACTCCTTCAAACAGTAGAGTGTATACATCTCCACCGAAACTCTCTCTAGTTCCAGTGAGTCGAGCTTCTAGTGTATTATTATAATATTGACGCTCGTCGTCCGATTGAATAATTACTCCTATGCGAATGTCGGGATTTTGCTCAAATTTAAGATCAATGTTCTCTCCTTTTGCTTTTGAAGCGGATTTTATGATTGTTGCACTATTCTTCTTTAGTAAGTCGTTTGTTTTCTGGTTAGATTGTATAATGAATTTTGAACCTTTCACGCTGACTATGCCTTCGACGACTATATTATTTAGAAATTTCTTGTAGGTGAGTGAGTTAGTATCTTTTAATAGTTCGAAAAGTTTTTTCTGAGCCTCATCGAAAGCGCTGTCGAGCCACTCAGACTTGGTC
>JBAUBP010000195.1:0-7483 GCA_049676905.1 Bathyarchaeia archaeon | reverse complement strand
TTAAAACAGTTAGCTAGTTTAATCCCACATCAACATCCTCCACCAACATACACAGAAACAATCCCATCTACAACAGAAACTTCCGCACATACTTTAACTGATGCAACTACAACAGAAATCTACTACTCAATATATTCCAATTGAGTGATTGTGATCAATTGACGAAATATGTAGCGTTCCTGCGTGGAATCAACATCGCCGGACATAATATATTGAAAATGGAAGAACTGTGCCAACGGATCAGCTCCTTAGGATTCAAAAATGTATCAAGTTACAAACAAAGCGGTAACATCATTTTTGAAACTTCAGATAATTCAAATTCCATTAATAAAAAAATCCAAAAAGAACTCTATAGATCACTAGGGGTTGATGTCAAAGTATTCTTGAGAACTATGAACGATGTTGAGGAGATAGTGCAACTAAATCCTTTCAAGAAAGTAAAATCACGTACCGCAAAATTGTTCGTCACTTTTCTACCCCCCGAGCTTTCAAGGAAACACAGACTTCCACTCAAATCTACAAACAAAGATGTTGAGGTCATATTACTAAGAAAATGTGAGGCATTCAGTTTGGCATACCCGAAAAAAGGAAGATTTGGCTATCCTAACAACTTCATAGAGAAAAGATTCAATGTATTAGCTAGCACTAGGAACTGGAAAACAATAAAAGGAATAGTAGTAAGTCATAGTTTTTAGAGCGCGGGCTTAAATATTGATTTTTAGATATAGGTTGAAGTTGAAAATGTTTTTCCTGAATAATAAATCGAAAAACCGTTTTTTCTAGCGCGCGCGTAAAATGGTAGAGTAAGCAATCTCTTGCCTTACTGGCGATCTCTTTTGCTTTTATTGAGTCTTTGATGATTGTAAGGCTTGACGCTAATCAGTGTACACTTCATATTAGCAGACTTGCTCCATTGAGGTCTATGGTTGCACCATTTATGTATGAGGAGGCTTCCGAAACAAGGAAGAGAACCAGTTCAGCTTCTTCATTTGCACTACCTAACCTTCTCATTGGAATTAATTCAATCCATTTCTTTATCTCTTCTTCAGAAGTTGTTTCTCTAACCATAGGCGTATCAATAAGGCCGGGGCATATGCTATTCACATTAATATTATAGGGAGCAGCTTCTCTCGCTAGATGTCTAGTGAATCCTAATACGGCTGCCTTGGATGCTGTATAATGAGCTCCACCGAGTTCACTCACACTTCTTCCAGCTGAAGATGAAACATTAACGATCTTCCCTTGTCTTTGCATTTTCATATATGGTAGAACAGCTTTACAGCAGTTGAATACTCCTTTCACATTAACATTCATTATGAGATCCCATTCATCATCGTCAATATGTTCAATTGAATTTCTACGAAGTATGCCAGCATTATTCACCAGGATGTCAACTTTTCCAAAATCGGAGACAGTCTTTTCCACCATCTTTTCTACTTGTGAATAATTTGAGACATCAGCCTTATGACCAATAATTTTTCCTTTAGTTCTGCTTGTCTCCTTGGTTATTCTCTCGATAGAATTAACATCATTTGCAATTATTGTTGCACCATGTGCTGATAGTTTCTTTGCTGTAGCCTCGCCCATACCATTTGCGGCACCGGTTACAATCGCAATCTTGCCTTCTAAATCGTACTTCAGCATCTGTGTTGTGTTTTTGACTTGGACATATGGAAGTGCAGCATTTTCAATACTATATAGCTTGGACAATTAAAACCACCAGAAATTGAGTTCGATTTCTTGAGTGGCCTAACGTCCACTAACCTTTCCTGACGAAGAGCCTGAGCTCAATACGAGAAATGCGTAATTAACTTCGTCAGACATGGGCCACTCACTTACCTTGGTTGATTAATAGCCAGAGGTGTGAGGTACTTAAATTTAGTGTTTGTTATTTGCCTATTACAATTTTCATAGGGTCTATCTGTCTTAAGATCTTAAGTTCCTGATCTGTAGGCTCTTTGCTTGTTTCAACATTTACTGGTATAGTCAGTTCGAAACTGCAATTCTCTTTGATTTCTTCAATACTTACATTTGGATGAGTGGAGAGAAGCATCATTTTTTTCGTATTGTTATCAAATCCGTACGCACCAAGCTGACTGATGACTCTATAGGGTCCTGTGTCTGGGGGGAGTCCAGCTTTTTCTCTGGCTCCTGGACCTGTAAGATATCCAGGTGTGGTTAAGAAATCTAATTTTTTCACAAATCTCTTGGTGTCTTGTTTCATTAGGATGATGGTTTTGAAACATAATGAGCCTGCATCGTTTGCTCCGCCGCTACCTGGTAGCCGAACTTTAGGGGTATCATAATCTCCGATTACTGTTGTGTTAATGTTTCCATACATGTCTATCTGAGCAGCTCCAAGAAATCCGTAATCCACAAATCCACCTTGTAGCGCTGACATCACATCATGCATACTTGAAGCAGCTATTCCATGATAGAAAGTTCTTGATTCGCCAACTGAAACAGGAACGACTGACGCTTGAGAACCAACTCCTCCTGCTTCATACATAATTAGAATGTTTGGTGCATTAGATCGCTGGGCAAGCATGGATGCTAGAACAGGAAGTCCAGTACCAACTAATACCGACTTATTATCTTCTAACAATTTGGCTGCGACAGATGCCATAAGTTCAACTTGGTTGTAGTTGACTGCTTTTTTAGGCATCATTTCGCCTCCGTTTTCCAACCAGTTGTCATTTCCATTTTCTTTAGACGTTTCAGTTTTCTTTGTCCACCGATAAGTCGCAAATATTGATCAAATGAGTTAACTGAGTAGACATATTTTTCAAGATATTCTTTGACTCCATCATCGGTTTTTGAGAGTCTAAGCCATTCAGAAATATGATCCTCATCAAAGAAATATTCCATAGGCATTTGACATGGATGAGACCCATAAGGAACCTCCACTACTGCATCAACATAATAGAATGGTATCGATGTTCTCCAAGGCTTCAATCTAGTTTTTCTATGTGGTGTCACTTTTTCTGTAGTAATTATAAGTCTTCTTGAGGCATGTGAAAGCTCAAAATCTTCAATCAAAGCACCATCGATTTGAGCATTACCGTATTTATCGCAACGGTGAACGTGGATTATTGCGACATCGGGATTACATGATGGAATCAAAGTTAATGGTTTATTTGTAAAAGGACAATTGATGATTTTTGCTGAACTTTTCTTGAAAGTGTCAGTCCCTAATAATACTCTTGATGGAATGAACGGTATACCCATCATGCCTGCCAAGAAACGCCACTGGTATGCCGCGTTACTAATCTCTGATACAACTTTACATTTTCCTGTTTGAACCGCTCTCCTGGATGCGTTGGAGAGGCCCCTTAACTCGTGTCCAAATGAATATGCTACTTCGACTTTGTCGACACATCCTGCCGCTACTAAAAGGTCTATGTCATGGACTGCTGTCTTGCCAGCCATGGTCAAATTTTGTTTTTTCTGTCTTATGATCTCATAGATTATGGCCATTGAGACTCTTACATGTCCAAATCCGCCAGATGCAATAAAATCTCCAGGTTTGATGAATTTTGAGACGGCTTCTTGGGCGCTCATTCGCTTATCTTCAGGAGTTCTAGATTTATTGTCCAGAACCCATCTCCGATTTTCGTCAGGATCTCTGAAACCTACTAGTTGCCCTTGTCCTTCCTCAATTATCTCCACTTTTAACACCGAATTTGATGAGTCTCCTCTCCAAAATCAGCTTAAAGTCTTTACCTTAGCACACGCGAAATTGAAACATTAGCAATAATATAGCGTACTCTAGATCGCTAAGTTAATAATAGAATTGTCTAATCATTGGGCGCAGATGTTTAACAATGGGAAAAGTAATAGATCTAACCCAAGAAATATACAATGGTATGCCTGTCTTTCCAGGTCATCTAAAGACTGTGATCTTTCCTTTTCACACACATGAAGAGACAAAAGGCACAGTCCACGGAACAAAGGGAGACTTTAGTTATTCAACATTCGGTCTACTGATGTCAGACCACGGCCCAACTCATGTAGATTCTATCTGGCACATAAAGGAAGGAGCCGCAACAATAGATGAGATCTCAGTAGAAAAATTTGTCACGCCAGCTATCTGTTTAGATTTCACTCATATCAAACCTAAAGGAATAATCTCGGTAAAAGACCTCGAGGATGCATTAACAAAAGCCAATTTACAAGTCAAAAAAGGAGACACTGTCCTCCTCTACACTGGACATTATGATAAAACATATCCCAAGAAGGAATATCTGACTGAGAACTCAGGTCTAGACTATGATGGTACACTCTGGCTTGCTGAAAAAGGAGTTGTGAACATCGGAATAGACGCAACTACAATAGATTCCTGCGGTAACACGGAAACAAAATTCTTCCCTTCACATGAAGTATGCCGTGAATGCGGATTAATGAACACAGAAAATCTCTGCAATCTAAAAGAAGTGGTTGGAAAACGTTTCACATATGTTGGATTGCCTCTAAAGATACGTGGAGGAACAGGCTCACCAATACGTGCCGTCGCTCTAATGGACTAGTAAGCTCGTGCTACGTGTAGCGTGTGTTACAATAAAGGTTACACACGCACTAACTTTATCTTTCTTATTCTAGCCAGACTTTTCTTCTTGGGTATCTCTGAATTTTCTCTCTAACCGCTGCCCAGATGAATTCCTGTCGATTCACTTGAAGATCACTTAGTTTGGCAATAAAATCAATATCTCCAAGCATGGCTTCTGATAAATAAATGAATTCACGTTGATCTCTCCTGTACACTTTTTTCACACCCTTTCCAGTAAGTAATTTCTATTTTGCAACAATTCTGCAAATTATCTGTTATAGATAAATTGTCGAAATTAGAATTTAAAATGTTAAGTTGTGTGAGCTATAGGTGTATCACTTGAGTATCATTTTCCACTGGACTAACACGGTTTAACAGTAAACTTTGATTGATAATGGACAATAGCAAAAGGAATCATGTCGTGCGATACGTTCTGTGATAAAGTGCAGACATACATATTCTGATCCAAATTTTACGTTTAATTTAAAATATGTATGTTCAGGATATGAATTAAAAAACTGTTAATCTTGGATAAACCGACCCAAGGACTGGCACCATTAGTAGCAAAATCGCTAGTGACTTCATTCCATAAAATCAAAGGAAAAACTTCTATCTTGTTAGTTGAACAAAATGTCAATCTTGCGCTAGATCTGGCAGACAGAGTTTATATTATGAGAGATGGCCACATAGTTTTTGACGGTTTACCTTCTGAAGTAAAAGAAAAAAAAGAACTTCAAGACTACCTAGCTGTAGCCTAATACTGATAATCATTATAGTTGGGATTACCAGCCTTTCTTGCTAACACGTTCTTCCAATAGATTCCTGCATAGATCAAGCTCTCCATCCCAACACTCAATTTCTCCCTCTTTATCCTCAGTATTCTTTAATTCAACTTGATCAATCACAGCTCCGCATTTCCCACAAACAATCTCTCCATCTGATGCTGTAATGAACTTTGATTGGTCTTTATTCCCGCATTCGCATTTCAAAGTCTTGATGGAAATCACTTTTCGTTTCCTTCTCAATATATTCTTAAATATTCTATTACATAAATTCACACATTACCGAAAGTATTTTGTCGAGTCTAATTCAAAATATTCAATGCACATAAGTATCTTAGGTTGGTGTTATGTCCTTCACGATTGAAGATCTGGCTCACCTAATATCCAAACGCAGTTTTTGCATATTAGCGACACAGGATAAACAAGGTCCACATGCAGTCGGTGTATGCTATTTAGCTAAAGATCTAAACTTGTTCATTCCAACTAGTGTAAACACTGCTAAAGTTAGGAATATCCGTCGAAACTCAAATGTTGCTATACAAATTCCTGTGCCTTGGCCATTGATTCCCGCACCACCACGCAGTATACAATATCGTGGAATTGCAGAAATTTTACCAATCGATGATAATGAAGCACAGAGAGTCCTTTCAAAATCATCGTATATTAATCGACATGTTCTTCGTCAACTTATAGAAAATATTGATGTCAAGAAATGGGGAGAAAGCATCTGGATACGCGTTGTGCCCACAGGTCGAATAGAAACCTTCATGATAGGCGTACCTATTACTGCTGTTTTTCGGTCACCAGAAAAAGCTCAATTACATTTTGATGTGATTAAGAAATCATCGTAATTATCCTTCCGCAGTACAGGATGTTATGGATGTTCAATCGTTTTTTGATATTCAAAATATGAATAGATCACTGTGAAAGCTACTACAGAAAGTATTGGAACAAGAATGAAAAATATAGCATATTTACTGAAAAATGTGCCGCTAAATGTGATCAATCCCGTAATTTTGAATAGCTTTCCACCTATCTTGTGTGTTTTATCCCATACATCCTCATTGCTCAATGTCCAAGGAGTCCTTATGCCAATGAACCAGTTCATTTTTGCATTCTCAGTGAGAATGCCTGCATAATAGAAAAAAAATCCCAAAGCGGGCATCATGAAATATTGAATATTGAACCTGTAACCAAAACTCCATGCTATAATGAAAATATGGATGAGAAAGAGGTATGAAATTAACAGTATTATGAATCGATCATAATGTATCCTAAATTTTTCTATATTACTTTTCAATGGATCAATTTTAGGTATAACAATAAAAAGTAATGATAATCCAACTATAACAAACGGCATTAGGAAGAGTCCCCAGAATTTGCTCATATATCCGTCCACTTGTCCTTCTGTGTTCCAATGAGAAGCCATCATATTGGGCATCTGAGGATAGACATAGATTCCAATAACAAAAGAAAGAACGATTATTCCCACTATGATTTTTCTGAACATTATGTATTCGCCTAATGGGGCACACTGCAGTGTACACTGCGAGTACCCTATCCTTAAGAAGTCTATGGAAAAAGTAAATCATTAATCAATTCTCTTCAAAAACCAAATCAATTGCTTCTTCAACAGATTCAACAGATATGACTTCTCTACCGTCTATCCTGACGCCTGCCATCTTTTCAGCAACTCCGCCAGAAGATCTGATTGCAATTACTTTTCTATCAGTCTTTAATGCTAATGCAATTTCAGAAAGAGTTCCAGCCCCACCGTTGATGGCAATAATTGCGTCAGCTGATTTGATATTGATAATGTTTCTTCCATCACCCATTCCGGTTACAATAATAATATCCACATATGGGTTGGCATCTTTATTGCACCCTGGTAGAATACCTACCGTAAGACCTTGTTTCTCCTTAGCTCCTTTACAGACAGCTTCCATGACACCACCTCTACCTCCAGTAATTAATACGGCGCCTCTTGATGCGATTGCTTTGCCAAGATCTTCAGCCATTTGATAAACATCAGAGGGAATGCTCTGAGCACTTCCAATAACAGTAATCTGTTTCATAGGGTAAAGTTCACATCTTCGCTTAAATAACTTAGAATTCTTAATAGCCAATGGATCGTCCTATGGAATCTGTATAGGAT
>JBAUBP010000194.1:0-3197 GCA_049676905.1 Bathyarchaeia archaeon | reverse complement strand
GGTATCTACTATTTCTGGAACAACTTCGCTAGTGATGATTACGGTGACTCAGCCGGAAATGACTACTACGGTTGGGAAGGTGGATTCATATGGTCTCTTGATACGGATGCGGGAGGACAAAACAACGTAGAGGCCGCAGCTTCTCATGATGGAACCTATTATTGGTTTGAATATAGAAAAGAATTGGATTCAGGGGACGGATACGATTGGGCCCTTACGCCTGGAGAAACATATGGAGAGACCCCCAACTTTATGAGCACAGGCTTCTTGGATTACAGCACCCTAGAATGGTATGAACGATCAATAACGTTGTCTTTGGCTCCTCCAGGTCCTGTGAATGTGCAAAGTGCTTGGAGGATTAATGATGTCACTATTGATGGAGCGATTACAGGTTCAGAATGGTCTGAGGTTCAACCTGTAGATGTGATGCTGTATGAGTTTGATGGTACAATAAACCTGCCATCTACATATTGGATTATGAATGATGATGAATGGCTGTATCAGCTTGTGAGGATTGAGTGGGATGCTTCTGATGTTGACCTGGTACCGTTTAGTTATCCTGAGGTCCTCTTGGGAGGAGATCATGCATCAATCGCTTATTTCTGGAATGCCTATGCAAATAGTGATGCTGGTACATCTTCAGGCTCAGATCTAAATCAATGGGAACCACCTTTACTCCAAAATTGGCATTACGACCTTGCTGATGGTGGAGAAAATAATGTTGAGGCAGCTGCAATCCATGATGGAACCTACTACTGGTTTGAATATAAGAAAGAACTTGATTCAGGTGATGGTTATGATTGGTCTATGGTTGCTGGACAGACATACGGTCAAAATCCTGATCAACTATCTTTAGGTCTCTGGGATAATAGCGCTCTAAAATATTATGGTAGAGATATAGTCCTGACATTAGCTGTCAACACACCAGAGGGTACCGATGTTATTGTTGAACCTGTGGATGATACGACAGGAACGAATCCTGTCACTATGACGTTCTCCTCAGTAACAGATGAAGGTGTTACGAGTCTAGCTACTAGTGATGTTGGCCCTGAGGCTCCAGCAGGATTTATGCTCGGCGATCCCGCAACCTATTACGATGTAGCCACTTCAGCAACATATTCTGGTCAAATAGAAGTTTGTATTGATTATAGTGGAACGAGCTATGGCGACGAATTGAACCTGAAGCTGTTTCATTATGAAGATTCTGCATGGGTAGACTGTACAACCTCCTTAGATATGACAAATAAAATAATTTGCGGCAGCGTCACATCCCTTTCGGCTTTTGCTATCTTCGAACTAGATACTACACCTCCATCAATCACAATAATCATACCCGAAAATTGGGCAATATATCCCTCTGATTCAGGTTTCCAATATGAATTTTCAGTGACTGACAATCTAGATACCAATCCAACTATAATCGCTCTTCAGACAGACTATTACACTAACTCGATTTCGGTTACATCAGGAGAGCCGCTACCTACGACTTCAGGTGTTTATACCTTAACTATTACAGCAACCGATGATGCAGGCAATGTCGCTGAAGAATCAAGAATGTTTGTGGTATATGATCCTACTGCAGGCTTCGTCACGGGAGGTGGATGGATTATTCCAGAACCCGAATTTGGAGACAACCATGCAAACTTTGGTTTCGTAGCTAAATACAAGAAGGGAACTGACACCCCAGACGGTAATTTGGAGTTCCAGTATCAGTACCGTGACATTAACCTGAAAAGTACTGAAATTAATTGGTTGGCTATTCCAGCAAACAGTGCAATGTTCCAAGGAACAGCGACAATAAACGGTGAAGGACTCTACACCTTCAGAGTAGACGCAACAGACGGAGATCTTACAGGTGGTCAACTGGATCATTTCAAGATTAAGGTCTGGGAAGGAACAGATACGGAATCAGATCCAGTCCACGACTATAAGGGAGACCTTGCAGGCGGTAACATAAAAGTACACAAGAAAGTCAAGTAGCAAGCCGTCACAAACCCCTTTTTCCCCTTTACATCTTTTTCGTTAGATATGACGTGGGAGTGGTAAAGTTTCAAGTACACGTTTTATATATGTGTGAGCAATTATGCTGTATATCGTGTGTCATATATGTAGTCTTTTTTGATACAGATATGAGTAGAAACGGAGGTGAAAGAAATTGAAGAAATTATTGTTAGGGGCTCTACCAATAACGATATTGTTGTTAGGACTAATTGTTCCAGTATCAGCTAAGGCAGGAGAGATTAATGGTCCTGGCACTGCAGATGGAAGTCAAGGCACATATTTCTGGCATCGAGACAATAAGTGGACTGGTAAAGATAGCTTTTGGGCAAATAGAGGTCACTTGAAGCTGAGTGATGGAAAAACTCATGTGTTTACTTGGAGAGGTATAGATGATTCCGCAATAACCGATTACGAGGGTAGCGGAAAAGAAGCTTGGCATGTCTTCATATTAGATGCTGGTGAAGGCAGTCACGGTTGGGAGCAAATTGCTCTGCAGATTCGCAAGGACGAAAGCTGGTATCAACCAGATAGGATCATACGAGTCTTTGTCAATTGGGGAGGTCTAGGACAGGTTGTAATACCTCAGGGCACATTAGATTTACGTCTTGTCTTAAGGCAAAATACTGGAGATGATAAGTGGCACATTGAAGCATGGTATAATACGGGAGTAGGATGGACGCAATTCTATACTGGAGATGATGTCGATATTGCAACATCTTGGTCTGGGCTTCCAGGCGATCTTACTCAAGCATGTGCTGGCATACAGATAGACGCAGAATCAGATGGAACACTAAGTTTCCATCCAGCCTCACCCCTATCCAAATCTAAATAAAACAAAATTATTTTCCCCCACTTTCTTTTTTCATTTTTTTATGGTGGTGGTGCCTTAGCTGGTTAGAGCATCGTAATTTTAACTGTTATCTCATGCTATTTTTTATTGTGTGTGTGTTCTTAGCTGGTGAGAGCATCCAAAACTGAACTCCTTTCAAGAATAAGATTTCAAATAATATAAAAAAATGGGAAGAATAGACATGGAGTCTACTCTATTCTAATTCTTTACTGAGCTGTTTAGCATGCGCTAATTCCGAATTTCTCTATCCATGTGATGTTGAGGTTCGGTAGTTTTCAGCTGAAAATTCTTAGGGCCCAGAAGGATCCGCTAAAAATAGGTTTGATATTTTGTGGTTGCCGACGTG
>JBAUBP010000193.1:0-1520 GCA_049676905.1 Bathyarchaeia archaeon | reverse complement strand
TTCATCCCAACGATATCAAGAAAAACCAACTCGAATTGAACAATGCACTCAACAAACCTGGCAGTTACATTCTTGAACAAGAATTACGATTTTTTATAAATGGAAATACACGAAACATGCATTCCTTGACCAAGTTTGAGCACGATGATTCGGGTCAAATAATCTCAGCAACCAGTACAATCCAAGATGTAACTGAACGAAAGAGGGTACAAAAGGAAATATCCCAACTGGCTACAGTTATTGAACAAGCTTCTGAAGCGATTTTATTGACAGACCTTGATGGGGCTATCATTTACACCAATCCTCAATTTCAAATCGCTACCGGTTATTCGCCCGATGAAATCCTTGGGCATAATCCTAGAATATTGAAGAGCGGTAAACAAGACAACATGTTCTATCAGGATCTTTGGAAAACTCTCACTTCAGGAAAAACGTGGCGAGGAACCTTTATCAATAAAAAGAAGGATGGTTCCCTTTTTTATGAAGCAGCAACAATTTTCCCAATAAAAGATCAATCCGGTGAAATCCTTAATTACGCAGCCGTAAAACGTGACATTACCTCTCAGGTTATAGCCGAAGAATCAATTCGCGAAAGCGAGCAAAGATACCGTCTGCTGGCAGACCATGTTTCTGATGTCATTTGGACTATGGATCTCCGTGGGAACTACACATATATGAGTCCTTCTGCTGAGTCTTTATTGGGATATAAACCTGAAGAATTACTTGATCATTCAATGGAAGAATTTCTCACCAGTGAATCTTCGCTCATTATCCATAATACGATTAATGAAATTATAAGCAGTATTAATGCGGATATTAAATATTCAAAGAATCCAGTTTTCCAGCTCGAGCAACGATGTAAAGATAACTTATTAATTTGGACAGAAGTAGCAATTTCGGTAATATATGATGAGACAGATAATCCTAAAGAAATATTAGGTGTGACTCGCGATATAACTACTCGCAAGCGATTAGAAGCTGCAGAAAGAGATCAACGAAATATTGCGGAAAACCAAGCTGCTGAACTACAAGAGCGTGAAAATTTCCTTCGTATGATTAATACCATCACGACAGCAGCACTTGGAGAGGTTGATTATTACGAATTAATTCAGATTATCGCTGACAAACTTGGTCCCCTGATGGGGGCAGATGGGTGTTATATAACCCTTTTGGATCGGGAGACCGGGCGTATACTGCCAGGAGCTGCTTATGGACCAATGAAAGACCAATATCGGGAGTTGCGACAAATAAATGATGAATTGGCTCTCTCCGAGATGGTATTAAAAACCAAAGAAGCAGTAATCATAGAGGATATTTATGATTCCACTCAGAATATTACGAATATCAATTCCTTTTATGCTAACCGGTCCATTCTTAGTCTGCCTTTAATCGCTAATGATTTGAAACTAGGAGCGGTAATCATCTCCTTCGACGAGGTGCATTCATTCCTGGACTAGGAGATCATTCGTTTTGAACAAGCAGCTCGTCAAATTGCTCTTGCAATTGCAAAAGCGCAAGCC
>JBAUBP010000192.1:0-2906 GCA_049676905.1 Bathyarchaeia archaeon | reverse complement strand
ATAGTATAGTAATCTTTGAATCGCGATTGGATATCTTTTATCAAATCTGCTTCGAGATTCTTTGACACTTGACTTTCTGTGTAAAACGTGTTGCCATATGAATTGCCTGCTATTTGACCTTGTTTCGATACAATTTTTCCGTTTTTGATTGTGTATAAAGTTTCTTTGAAAGCCTTCCTTATCAAATATGGTTTTTTTTCTAAATCGACTTTAGATGGATCTAGATCATAAATTGCAATATCTGCATCAGCGCCTAAGCCGAGATGTCCTTTGTTTATAAGAGTTAACGATTTTGCGGGTGCGGCTCTTGTGATTGTTGCGATCTCTCCAAGCGTATATTCTCTATCAATGTTTGGAAGATCAAGTCTCCTTCTTGCTGTCCGATTAATTCTTGATATCATTTTTTCTCGTGCTTTCTTACTCATCAGCCACGCTATGACTTTTGGATATGATGTGAATGGTCCTCCATTTGGATGGTCTGTTGTCATGAAGACTCTCCATGGATCTTCTACCAGAAGAGCGAGTTCTAAGCCAATTCCCCACTGGATTGCGTTAACATAATTTGTTCGTTTATATTGGAAAGGTACTATACCTGAACCTGTCTCAGCTTCTACATCCAAGTTGACCCATTTATTGCCTGACAGTTGATGTAGGAAATATTGGAATGGCCCATCAGCGGTCATGGTAGTTGTGTCGCCAAAGATTACTTGACCGAGATCTACTGAAACATGGTTATGATCATTAACATAATCAGCTATTTCAGGCGCCCCTGAACCTAGATTAACCCACGATGATCCTGAAAATCCTGTGAATTGAACGTGAGTAATATGAATTATAGGTCGTTTTTCATCAGCTAAGTCTCTAACTGCGTCCATTGTTTCTATTGTTGTTTGATAGTTCCCAGGACTACCGAGATTGTTAGTGTGAACATGGATTATGTGAGGAAGATTCAACATTTTATTTACTTTACATAAACCTCTAACTATCTCTCTCGGTGTTACATCAAAGTGTGGTATTGGATCATCTAGTCTTTTGATGTATTTACCCCATCCCCAAACTTCAACACCACCTGGATCTACAATTTTAATAGCGTAACCTTTTGTAGCTTTCAGCATCCAAGCAACGAATGCTGCACATTCATCCAATTTTCCATCTCTTAGGTATTCCATGATGAACCAGTTGTTACCAAGAAGAGGGAAACAGCCTTTGTCAATAATAGGAGTTGAATCAAGTTCTTCGTGTGTGTGTCGTGTCTTCAACGGTGGAGTTGCCGGTTCAAAGACTGTAGTATAACCCATCTTAGCATAACGATAACCTGTTGTACGAGTCGATGGTATAGAATAACCAACCCCTGAATGTGTGCGTTTTGTTTTAATTTCAACGTCTTTTCTATGGTCTTCTGGGCGAAGTAATCTACCAGCATTCACTTTTGATCCTGCAATGTGGGAGTGTATATCGACTCCACCAGGCATCATAATCTTTCCTGAGGCATTTATTTTCCGAGCTTTTCTTCCCACTGATTCAACAATTTTACCATTCCTTATGTGAACGTCTAGCTTTTCTCCTTCAATATTATTTAGTGGATCGAAAACAATCGCATTTAAAATAGAGATTTCTTTTTCCAATACTTTTACCTCGTAAGAGATTTTACACGTTTTAGAAGAGCACTCAATATTTCGACATCAGTTTTGACGCCTTTAGGTGGGTCAACAAGTTTTCTTGTTTCAAGCACGACCCCATCCATTCGATAAGTTGATCCTGTGGTTTCTATTCCAACGTGTGCTGAAGGGAGTATTATGTTTGAACACATAGTTGTTGGAGTCATATGAGGATCTATTGCTATGAGTGGAATAGATGTCAGATGTTTAGCTGCTTGACAAGGGAAATTGGAGATTGGATCCGAAGCTACAATTAAGGCAGAATCACATTCTCCCCTTGCAAGGAGATCTACAGCTGAGGTCTCTCCAGGGTTATATCTGGGGAAACCTTGTGTGAAATCTACTGCGTAAGGATAACCAGTAAGCCAAGTTGTCACATTATTTGCACCAGCAACATTGAAATGTCCACGCATTGGCATAATGACAAACTTTGTTTTTGAGTTCAATTCCTTAACTAAAGACAATGCAGCTTCTATGTTCTTATTTTTTCCTGCACTCATTGTCAAACCTAAACCAAAAAATAGAGCTCCAAATTCACAATTTATTAACATTTCAGCTAATTCTTCAATTTTATCGATCGAAACTCCGGCAACTGTTTCTTGTTCTATTTCATCACCTCGAACAGCAGCCCTCAAGGCAGACATCAGTTCATAGTCACTATTTGGTTTGAGTTGTATGAAAACGTCAGCAAGTTTAGCCGTATCAGTCTTTCTTACGTCAATTACTATGAGTTTTCTATCTGTTCTTGATTTTCGGAATCTCCCTTTGCTCATCACCGTATATCTTGACATGTGAAGTGGATGCGCGTGTACCGGATTGGATCCCCAATAGATTACTAAATCAGCTCTATGTCGGATCTCTCCCAATGTACAGGATGATTCTCCAATTTCATGAACTCCTAAAATTGTTGGACCATGACACGTTGATGTCGTGTTATCAAAGAATCCTCCAGTTTCTTCGGCCAAATCTACTCCTATCGCTATTGCTTCATTGCTGGTTAGACTCCAACCATAAAAGAGCGGTGAACTGGATTTTGTAATTGTTTTTGCAGTCGCTTCGATTGCTCGCTCATAAGTGGTAGGTTTTAACGTACTTCCTTTTTTCATCATTGGTTGTGTGATTCTTTCATTCGTATACCCTAACATTTTACCGCTTGACATTGCACAAGCATTCTTGACTTTTACAATTTTGTCGTTGTCAATTGTGACTTCTAAATGATCACAAGAACATCCACACACTGTGCAGATT
>JBAUBP010000191.1:0-11292 GCA_049676905.1 Bathyarchaeia archaeon | reverse complement strand
CGTGTAAGTATCGTAGAATACTATATCGAAGCCTTTATCCTCAGCATATTGTTTTCCATATGACCCAGCCGTCATTCGAAATTGATCATCACCATGAGTTACAGAGATCTTTAGAGCTTCTGGATCCTTTGGAACCACTCTTTTCAATATCATATCTATTATCGCGGCCATGTATTGAGGACCATTAGTTATTGTATGTACAATATACTTCCAATCCCTGTAATCTCTCGGATCAAATGATGCTGTTCCATAAGCCTCGAATACCTTGTATTTCTCTACCATAGGCACAGTTGCCATACCGAGAGGGCCCCAAACCGGCCCGAAAAGGAAGTCTACCTGATCCTCAGTAATCAGCTTCTCATAGAGCCTGGGAACATTCTCTGGTTTACATTCATCGTTGTATATAATAAGCTCAACTTCGTATGTGTTACCGTCTCCAGCCTTTATTCCACCTGCCTCGTTGACATGTTTTGCCCAGAGCTTGTTTGCATTTCCTTCGCTATGACCGGCTACAGATTCATTTCCTGTGAGGGGTTTCGTTCCACCAATTTTGACTTTCTTCTTACCTGACGTTGGTGTTACCGTTACCGGACCCGGTGAAGTCGTTGTAGGTGTCGTGGGTGATGGTTGGTAATATTGAGAAATACCATAGCCTGCTGCTGCAACCGCACCTATTGCCACGGCTGCACCTGCATACTTCAGGTATTTACGCCTGTTTATTTTATCTTCACTCAATTGCTATGACCTCTATTCTAAGCTGTGGTATCGGTCATTATTGAGTCTTGTTACCACATTTGTCACAATATGTGGCGTTGGAGGATAGTTCTCGTCCGCAACTGGGGCATTTTCTGGTCACGATCTCTTCTTTTAATGTGGCTAGTTTGTATTCATGTTCTATTACGTGATGGTAGTTGTCGGGCGGCATTAGATTGCGGAATGCTCTCTCGATAACTTCGTTTAACGCTGGATGTATATGCATTCCGTTAGTTATCGGGTCAATGTTTTGCTCGGGTGTATACATTATATTAACTATCTCTTGTATGAGAATTGATGCATATGGACCGATGATGTGAGCGCCCAGGATGTTTCTGCTATTCTTTTCGACTATTACTTTCACGAAATAGTCTTTTACTGCCATGGCCTCGCCTTTGGCAGTATCTTCATATCGCTGAATCCCAATGAGTACACTGTCTTTTCCATATCTTTGTATCGCCTCATTTTCTTTGATCCCTACACTGGCGATCTCTGGATACGTGAATACGGCGTGTGGAATAGCATGGTAGTTCATTGGCACTTGTCTATTTAACACTGAATTGTAATATACGATCATTGACTCGAAGTTTGCCACATGTTTAAAGAGATACTTACCGTTGGCGTCGCCTAAAGCCCATATACCTGGTTGTGATGTCTCCAGGTATTCGTTGGTTATGATCCATCCTTTCTCATCCGTTTCTATTCCTGCTAAATTTGGATGGAGAATATCCGAGTTAGACCCTCTTCCAGCAGCTACAAGAATTTCATCTGATGTTACTATCTTTTTCTTTCCATTCTCTCTGTTTATAGCAGTCAGTTTTTTCTTGCCTTTAACTGAGTTAACTTCCTGAACTTCATGGCTGGTTATGATCGTCATATTTTTCTCTAGGACTTTTTTTGCCAAGACCGATATTTCTGGTTCTTCTGATGGTAAAAATTTCTTATTTCTACCAATTATGGTAACTTTTGATCCCATGGCTGCGAGGAAGTGCCCCAACTCGGCTGCTATGTATCCTCCACCGATTATTGCTACACTCTCTGGTAAATCACTGATTTTGAGTATAGTATCACTTGTCAGGTAGCCTGCTTTTTCAAGCCCTTTTATTTTTGGTATTATCGGTTTGGAGCCAGTGCAGAGGAAAATCATGTTTGCATTTATTGTTTCTTCTCCAACTTTCACCGTGTATGGAGCTATAAATTCAGCTTTTTTAGGATAATAATCAATGTTTGGTGAGTGTGAGAGCCCTTGTCGTATCATCTCAATATCTTTGTTGATTATCTCCCTCATCCTTTCCATGATATTTTTAAAATCTATTTTCTTAATGTCTGTGTCTATTCCTAATTTTTTAGCTTCTTCAATTATTCTTACCAATTCTGCCGGGTATAATAATATCTTAGATGGAATGCATCCTCTGGTTAGACAGATTCCACCAGGTTCATCTTTATCGATGACTGCGACTTTCATGTTTGGGTTTTGGGTGATCATAGCATCAACTATTCCCATTGCAGAACCAGTACCTATAGATATCAAATCATACTCTTTCATTTTAAAAACCGCAAAAGTTATTGTATATTTTAGTTCAGAATCTAATATTTTATGTTAGCTTTTATTCATTTATTATATTAAGATCATCATATTTTGAAAAATTCATAAATTATTATTTTTTTATAAAAAAAGTAATTTTAAAAATAAATATCACAATAAAAAAATGAGCATAACTCTAAATTTCACATTTTTAATGGCACATAACACTAATTTGTTGTTATTGATGTTTGTTTGAATAAATTCTTCTAACAATAGCCATAACTATCGTAATAGGCAATGCAATATAGACTATTGATGTTAGAACTGAGGCAAATACGAATGAAAACACCGATGCTAAAACATTATTGAATGATGCAATCACAACGTAGATAATCGATGTCGAATGGACAATTGCAATCAAGGGCATAAGCAACACTCTGAACATTGGCTTCACATACATGTAGTCATCTATCCATCTTGCCAATTGTGGAGACCATGAATAATAGAAAGCATTCCATCCTAGAACAATATTTTCGCCAAATTCATTTGAACCAATCATATCATCTCTAACATGTCGCATATAGTCTACTTCAGAATTCAATGCACTTCCATGTAATGCAGTAATTATTAGGCATACGGAAGGTGAGGGCGGAGTTGGTGTTGAAGAGATTAGCACCATTTTGATTGTTCCATTTCCGTTGATATCACAGGTAGTTGAAACTAAGTTTATATTATTGACCATTATTGATCCTGATGTTTCCCAACTTGAGAAATTATATCCAGAATCTGGAATTGCTGAAATAGCATAACTCCCTGTTGATCTTACTGTTTTTGTGTCACTTCGATAGCTTGAGCCATCAAATCTTATTTCACCCGTATTAGTTGGTTCAGTTTCAAAATTTATGTGTGCAGATTGAGATGGTGGCGGTGATTCAGTTTGTACCATTCTTAAAGTTCCGTTACCTGATATTGTGCACCTTGTTGAGGCTGAATTTGAATCTGAAACAGTAATGTTCCCTTCTGATTCCCATTTTGAAAATGTATAATTTGTAGCGGGATTTGCGTTGATATCATATGTACCTGACTGTTCAGTTATTGTTGACCCGTGACTGTAACTAGTACCTTTGAAGGTTATGCTACCTGTAAAGGTGGGTGAGGTATTGAGAGTGACTTCGAATGGAGTTGTTGGAGTTTCAAATTGATATTCAATAATGAGTTTAGGTCGGGAGTCTAATAGGAATTCTTCATGTTCTTTTGAGTTGAATCGTGCATAGTCTGCGGAGCTATTTCTTTCCTCAGAAGTAATTACAAATGATACTGTTTTGTTGTTATCCAATGCGTCTAGAACAGTCGATGTGACATCAAAGAATATGCTTTCACCAATTTGAGTGATATTGACTGTTGATATTGGGTCCTTTTCAAACTGTGGGGCATTATTGTATGTTATGTCTGACTCATTCCAATTTGTATCGGCGCAATAGTGGGCATTAACTTCTATTTTGGATCCGATATAGACGGTGTATAGATTCAAGTTTGCAGATTGTATGATTGCCTCTGAGGGCAAGCTTGACAAATTAAACAATAGATAGGAGTTCCGGATGACCCCCCCAAAAAGGGTCCTATTACTGGCGTATAATTCATCGAGCTCACCATAATGAACGTCTGGATCAACGGAGCTGACGTATGAGTCATCGGTCGGAATAATAATATCTTCATCCGGCAATCCTTGGGTCGGCACAAAATGAATACCCATTATAAGATTTAGAAAAATCAGTAAGATTGGTTGATATCGAGTTAACAATACCCTTACCTATTACTTTATGGATATGTCGTCCATTTAAATTTGATAGCACGCTACCAGAAACTAACCATAGAATAAGGATAATTTACCTTAACCTAGCTTCAACCCTTTTAAAGATTCTAAAGGTCTTATTCTCCCTTGCATTCTTACGAAATGATTCAATGTGCTTTCACTAACACCTAATTCAGCTTATCACTTTTTTATTCCTTCTAAATACTCTATATGCTACTGCACAACTTAGTATGATAATGAGTACTACAATTGAAACGGTTATCATAGTGGGATCAGGATAGCTCCAAGTCGGTGTGAATAATATCTTCAGAATAGATCTTTCCTCCTTTTTTCAAACCTAGCGAGTTTTGATTTTAGATTTGCTTTCTGTTCATAGATATGATTTTGTATCTGCCAAAGGTGCCGTGTACAGCATTCTTACCCAAAGGATCATCTCACAATAATCTTAAAAAATACTTATTCAATGGCTATTACTTTCAAATGAATCTGGAATAAATCCAATAGTCATTTCCTAATACATCATTAAACCTGAATTAATGTAAAGGTTGATGCAAATGTTCTCGCGCGAAATTTTCATTCGTTTATTAATATACTGCATAAGCATGATGTTGATTTTCATAATCCCTTTCGTCTTAGCCTTACTAGGACATTACTATCAAGAATTCTATCTGCCTTTAGTGATGATAGGTTTCATGTCAATAATAACTGGTGCCCTAATAGCACTAAAGAAATTACATTAGGTCCAACGTTGAATACGAGAAAATAATTTAGATATTAAAATTAGATTTTCAGTAATTCCTTTTTTTGGTGTGGGGGATGGGATTCGCGCACCAATTTACCAGTATAACATCGATATCATTAAAGTTACCAAACCCTGTTGAAGGCAGAATCTGGTATCTGCAGAGTATTAGTTAGCTTAATATATAACAGCATTAGCGCGCGCGGAAATAATAAATTTTTTACCTTTATTACCCGATTTATCCACTAGTGCGCGCTAGCAGGAAAATTTTATAAACATAAATAATTTCGTCATCAATATCTTTTCGAAGAATGCTTATGTCTCAAGAAAGAAAAATTCATGGCATGGATAAGATTGATAATCATTTGGGCCTCAGTTTCGAAGATGTTCTCATATATCCCCACCATGCGAATTTTATTCCAGACGACATCTCTTTGGAGACAAGGCTAACAAAGAAAATAAAAATGAGCATCCCTTTTGTCAGCGCGCCCATGGAATCCGTGACAGAGCATAAGATGGCCATAGCAATAGCCCAGCGTGGCGGTATAGGAATAATACATTCTTACATGACTAAAGAGGAACAGGTGAAGCAAATAAAAATAGTAAAGCGGGCAGAGAGCTACATAATCAGGATGCCGGATCTCTATACTGTTACGCCGGACGACACATTCGGCAATCTCAAAACAATAATGAAAGAAAAAAATATTTCGGGAGTCCCAGTAGTTCTCCATGATAACAAATTGATCGGACTCATGACAATGCGCGATGTCGAATATCTAGATTATATATCAACGGACGGGAAAACAAAAATCGGCGAAATCGTGTCCACAGTTTTGTATCCGAACAGTCAAGATGATAAAAAACTAATAACTTCGAGGGACGGCATTTCCAGAGACGAAGCTGAAAAAATGCTGTACAGAAATAAAATTGAAAAACTTCCGGTTATTAACGAAGGCGACTATTTAGTGGCAATGATCACAAAGCGAGACATGCGGAAGAGAAAATATTTTCCTTTTGCAACAAGGGACGAGGAGGGAAGACTGCTTGTCGGAGCTGCGATCAATCTTGACGGATTGGAGAGGTTAAGTCACTTGGTTGATGCCGGGCTGGACGTCTTGTGCATAGACAATGCTGACGGCGATACGGATGCTGTTGGTTATTTGGTTGAAGAAATCAAAAGCTTGTATGAAGACAGGCTTCCAGTGATCGCAGGAAATGTTTGCACTGCAGAGGGAGCAGAATTTTTGCTTGAAAAAGGTGCGGATGCACTCAGGGTTGGTCTTGGTCCGGGCTTCGGATGCGTTACCAGACTTGTCAGTGGAGCTGGGATGCCGCAGATAACCGCTGTTTTAGATTGCGCGAAAGTTGCGAATAGGAATAAGTATGATGTGCCGATAATCAGCGATGGCGGCATAAGAGAATCTGGGGATGTGGCTAAAGCGATAGCAGCCGGCGCCTCGTCCGTGATGATTGGAAGCATTTTTGCTGCGACTGACGAATCTCCTGCGCAGGAAGAAATGGTTGAGGGTACCAAAATAAAAAGATACAGAGGAATGGGCTCGCCAGAAGCATTGTCGAAAAGGGCGGGGGTTGGGAGATACGTCGGTCCGAAGGGTGGAAGGGTTTACGAGGGCGTTGAAAGCCCTGTGCAATACAGAGGTTCCATGGAAAAAGTGTTGAACGAATTGGTCGGAGGAGTGAAGAGTGGAATGTTTTATTCTGGGAAAAAGACAGTCGATCATTTGCGGCTTTACGGAAAATTGAAAGTCATAACTCCTGCGAGCCAGAGGGAGGGACATGAACCTTTTGGTGTTTAATTAATGTGTAGGTGAGAGTATAGAGATGGTGGAAATAAAAACTGCGTTGATAAGCGTATCGGACAAAACTGGTCTGGACAAATTTGTAAAAACTCTTGGCAAATATAGTGTGAAAATAATTTCTTCGGGTGGCACTGCGCAAAAAATTCGAGAGTTTGGCTATAAAGAAGTTACCGATGTTTCGGATTACACAGGCTTTCCTGAAAGTCCTGGTGGTTATGTGAAAACTCTTCATCCGAAAATCCACGGTGGGCTGCTGTTGAATGAGAAAAATCCTGAGCATGGGAAATACATGGAAGAAAACGGAATTGATCCGATAGACATGATTGTTGTCAATCTTTATCCCTTCGAAAAAACTGTGGCGAAGAAAGGCATCAATGAAGAGGAAGCGTTTGATCAAATAGATATAGGTGGGCCTGCGATGGTCAGGGCGGCTGCGAAGGGTGCGTTGCTGAATGAGAGGCTTGTAGTTGTCACTGATCCTACACAATACGATGAGATAATTCTGGAGATGAACAAAATTGTTGGGAGAATAAGTCCGCAAACTGTTCTGCAACTTGCTCACGAGGCTTTCAAGCGGACTGTAAAATATGATGGAGCGATTGTGGACTATCTTGACAAAAATTTGAAACCCCACATAGAAAAAAAATACGGGAGCGGTTCTGATGGACGAGGCTAAACTGCAGGAATTGCTAGAGAAGAATCAGCAGTGTTATCGCGTGAGAATCGGAGAGAGGTTGCCGCAAACGGTAAAAATTTCTGTCGGCGATTCCGACGTGGAGTTAGAAAAAATCATTTTTCATGTTGGCGATCAGGATTATGGGTTGCGATACGGTACGAATCCGCACTTGCAAGCTGCTCTATACGTTCCAAAAAAAATCAATGACAATTTTTTCATAAAGTTAGAATGGTTGAAGATGGGCAAGGACGGACCTTCGGCGACGAACCTCGAGGACGGATTCAGAGGGATGAAAACATGCACTGATTTCGATGTACCTACTGTTTCTGTGATGAAGCACACAAACCCAACCGGAGTTGCCATAAACCGTTATGGTGAAAAATCACTGGCCGAAATTTTTGAGGCTGCGTGGAATTCCGACAGCCGGTCCGCGTTTGGCTCAGTTGTCTGCTCCAGCGCAAAAGTTAGCAAGGATACTGCGAAAAAACTCATGGAAAAAAATGATGAGGGAAAATACAAATATTTCATAGAATGCTTGTATGCCCCGGATTACGGAGATGAGGTTTTAGAAATCCTCAGAGAAAGAAAAGATTTGAGGATCGCAAAAGTTCCTCCTGTGGAAAAAATCAGAGAGCTAAAATTTCCTTACGATTTCAAGAATTTAGGGTATTCGATCATACTCGAAGACGCTTACAAAACCGATATCAAGACAGTGCAAGATTTGAAGGAGAGGTATGTTGTGACAAAAAGGGAGCCGACTGAGGACGAATGGAAAGACATGCTGTATGCATGGACTGTGTGCACGAACAAAAGGTCAAACGGTGTTTGCTTTTGGAAAGATTACAGGACTCTGGGGATTGCGTCCGGTACTCCAAGCAGGATAGATGCGATAGAGGACGCGATCGATATTGCGAAGAGGATGAGCCATGATTTGAGGCGGAGTGTTATGGCTTCCGATGCATTCATGCTTTGGGACAACGCAGAAATTCTTGGAAAAGAGGGCGTGGCTGCAATTGTTCAACCAGGAGGTTCGATATTCGACAGGGAAGTAATAGAGGATGCAAACAGATACCACATGGCCATGGTCTTCACTGGTGAGAGATGCTTCAGACACTTTTGATATGTGTCTTATTTATTTTCTAAAATATGTGCATTCGACTATTCTTTTTTCAGTGATTATTTTATCAACAGGGATGTCGTGGCTTTCGACCGGGAAGTCTGCGATCTGCAGCTCGTACGCAAGCCCAATCCTCTTGGTTTTTCTGTTGACACGTGAAAGAAAATCATCATAAAAACCAAATCCCCATCCGAGTCTATAGCCGTTGAGATTGAATGCAATGCCTGGCACAATGACCAAATCAAAATCACTCTCTGCAATCATGTTTTTCTCGTTTGGAATAGGTTCTGGGATGTAGAAATTTTTTGGTGTGGCATACAACTCGGAATAATTCTCAATCTTGAAAAATCTCAGTCGTCTCTCGGCTTTGTAACTCACGGGCAGTGCAATTGTTTTCTGCATTCTCATCGATCGCTTGATCATTTCCTCTGTGCAAACCTCACGGTCTTCATGCTTTTCTGCGTAGAAAGCGGTGGTCGAAGCGTCTCGAAAATCCTGCGAGCCGAAAAGTTTCTCCGCAATCTCTTCGCTCTTTTCCACAGCATCGTCTCTGTTCATGCTCTTTCTCTGCATTTTTATTCTGTCCCTGACTTCTTTTCTGCTTTCTTTCCTAGTATTTCTGATATCCTCTTCGCTCATCGTAAACACCGGTTTTCTTGAATTTCTCTGTGGCTTTCAACGTATTAAGAATCAGATGTCGTCGAGTCATTATTCCTGTGGAGCCTAACGGCGGGGAGAGGCCATATGCTTTTTCTCGAATTGCTTGATAGTCTGCATCGGATTCGTTCGGAATGTCAAAATAGAGTTTGCCGTCAGTCTGACTTTTTCTCACACCGACGTTTACCACAACCGCACCATTTCTGATCATGTCGCTTGTCAGCCTGAACGAGTTGGTGTCGTAGAGCTCGGGTGGCCTTCCTGCAGCTGTCACTACCAGGTCCGCTTTTTTCAGAAGCTCTTCCTTGTGCTTTGTTTTTGTATGCACGCATATCGCTGTCGCATTCTTTTTTTCGAGCAATATCCTCAGCGGACGGCCGACTAGGTCACTCCTCCCGACAATGACTGCAAACATGCCCTCGACATCTATTTTGTAGTGGTCAAGCAATTTCACAACTCCCACAGCAGTGCATGGAAGCAGATCTTTGTCTATGTCGTAGTCGCTCATCAAAATTCCTTTGTTGTACGGCGTGAGGCCGTCCACATCTTTCCTCGGGTCGAGAAAATTGAAAACTCGGTTCTCATTCACGTATGCAGGTAGCGGTTTTTGCACAAGGATTCCGTTGATGTCGTCTCGGATGTTGAGTTTGCGTATAGTCCTGATTAGCATATCTTCCCTATGCTCCGGCTGCTGTTTGTATATCTCAATGCATTCAGAATTGATACCAACCTCCTGGCAGTCCTTCATCTTCAACGACACATACAACTTGGCTGTGGGATCGTCCTCGGTTATTATCGCTGTGAGGCCTGGAGTTATGTTCTCCTTTTTCAGCTGATCGACCTTCTCTCTTATCTCTGCCTTGGATTCTTCGAAAAGTTTTTTGGCACTCATAAGTATCGTGGTGATGATAGCACCTCCAGACTCAATCCTTGCTCAGCTAATTTCTTTTCCTGCAGCTCCATGTATCTGCTCTGCCTCGTGCTCCAACTTTTTTCCCACTCCTCGTCGCATCTTACTTCGACCACATCTATCTCATCTTTGCACTTCCCGAGCTCTGTGTCCTCTTCCATACAGAAATTTTTTGTTTCGATCAAGCAGTCCGCAAACAGCTGCACTGCCTTCGAATAAAGCCTGTGCTCGAGAACCAAGACGCGGTCCGACAGAAATTGCACACCCCTATTTTTTTCGACAGGGAAATTTTTACTGTAGTCCTCCCAGAACAATTTCTTTTCATACTCTCCGACCTCCAGAGCCTGCTGCAGAATTATTGGCCCCCTCTCGATGCTTACATCTGGGAAAAAAACTGTGCAGCCGGTCACCTTCGCACCATCCTTCAACACAGCCTCATGCAGATTCATAGCATTCATTGCCTTTTTTCCGTATCCTGGGAGTAGCGCCGGTTTCATAGACATCAACCTACCTTTGTTCGGCTCGAAAAATTCTTTCCCGATTATTTGGTCCCAACCTGCAAGGCAAATCAAATCCGTTCTGTAGTCAGCCAAGGTATGCATGATGTCTCCATAAAATTCTCTCCTGTCTCTTCTGTGCTCAATGAGTCTGCTTTCGATTCCGTATATGTCCGCAATTTTTTTCACTCCTGCGCCCGGATAATTGTAAATTAAAACTCCGATGTCTACGTTTTTAAAAACGCCCAATTTTTTGTGATCTGCGATTGCCTGAAAGTTTGACCCTATTCCAGAAGCAAGCACGCTCACAGTTGTCATCATGCGCTCCTCATTTTTTCTTGTAGAGATTTTTTGTTGTATGCAATAATTTTCATTGTTTTTGAGTCAGAACCTAAAATTGCATAATGGCTGATTGAAAATTACCCTCACTTAATTAATGCGATTAAAGGATATATTTTTTAATACTTTTGAGCGCGGAAAAAATCGTCTCATGTTTTTTTGTCACTGATTGTTAGTATGTCCAATGGTTTACACCAAACTTTCACAAGACAGATAAATATGCCTAAGCGCGCGCTTTCGAAGTCATTTCTACTAGATTACTAGACTTGGATAGAGCTTTGAGTCCTTTAACATCGTATTCTATGGTTGAATCTCTATATCCTTCTCTCTTTAGATGAAAAGCAAATTCCACTATTCTACGGTTGATACTGCTCATGGTGCGGGGGATGGGATTCGAACCCACGAAGGGCTAACCCACAGGATCACCCATCCAGCGAGAAGATCTT
>JBAUBP010000190.1:0-4362 GCA_049676905.1 Bathyarchaeia archaeon | reverse complement strand
GCTCTAATCATCCTATTAATAAGTTCCAAAACACACCCTTCTTTAACGTAAATTCTTAAACAATTCCTAATACGTTCGTAATATTTAAGATCACACACTAAATTTTTCCAAGCGATTTTGGTAAAGCTTCTTTGAACCATTCTGGCATAAACGACCAACAGTTCCCAGCCAATTTTTTAAAATCACTATCCACAATATAGAATCTTGCTTGATCATCTTCAGCTCTTACAGCACGACCGTAAGCTTGTATCACTTCAGTCATTGCACGATTATTATACCATCGACTTTCTCCATTCTCCAGTCTGCTTCGGATTCTTTTATCACCAAGGTCGGGATATGGAACTTTCAGCAGTATCTGAGCATCGCATATGTCATATTTCCAGTCTTGGCCTTCTTGAAAAGCTACTGAAACGAAGACGCTGCCTCGAGATTGTTTCCAATCTTCTAATTTTTCATGGCGATTAAAACTTGTATGGGTGATCAGTCTTGATTTGAGATCTTCTGAAATGTTTTGTACTAACCATTGTTGACGTTTATAGCTGCCACAATGTATCGCCACATTACCTTCTTCTTTTCTCAGTATGTGTTCTATAGTTGTGAGAGCATCTTGATTGTTTTGATCCCAATTTTTCAGTGAAAGGGATCCTACACCAAAGTCTAGTATAGGCCGATTCTCTACGGGAAATGTGCTTTCAACCGTTATAAAACATATTTGATCTTCATCTAGAACATCGTTCAATCCGGTTAGTTCTCGATATTGTTTTGGATCAAGTATTGTTGCTGAGGATATGATGAAGAAATCTGCTTTCTTCCATATCATCTCTCTCATGAATTCTTTTGCATAGACAGGTTGCAGTATTAATCGATCATTTTGTATTTGTGAAATCCATTCTTTCTTTGATGACATGTAGAATTGATAATTTTTCAAATAACGATCGATCTTCTCTTTGTCTATAGCCTGGTCGATCGATAGTCCGGTTGATTTACTTATCAGATCTGCCCGCTTTAGAAGCTCTTGTAGATGTACACCTAACTTGCTGAGAAATTCGAATTCTTGATCTTTATTCTCTATCTGTTTGAGGTGTGGAAGATATTTTTCATATACATTATCAGGAATCGTCTGTGGCGTAACTCTCAAAGACATATGGTTTAGACATTCTTCTTCGAGATTGTGTGACTCATCGAGTATGAGTAGACTTCTGGATCCAAGTGATGTTGGGCCTTCGGTCTGTCCCTCATCAATAAGGTATGCCAAACTCAATAATACGGTCTGAGCATCGAGGGCTTTCTTTTTTTGTTTCCAGTAGGGGCAGACATCAAAACGTTCTGTACAGTGAAAGTCGGTAGTTTCACATCTTCCAATATGGACTGGACGTTCAGGATAATAGTAGCATCTATAGTTTCTACGTCCTTTGATCTCTACAAAGCGTCCTTGTAGAAGTGGATCATGTTGGATTTGTTTCATTAATGTCAGCTGTGGGGTGGCATAGAATGAGTGGGTGATTGATGCGAATGCTGTATTTACATAGGATTTGCCGAAACCTGTTGGGGCAGCTAAGATTACACATTTTTTACCAGTCTGGAATGCCTCAACGATTTCGTTTATGATTTTTTTCTGATTTTTTCTAAGTGATGGGCTTGGGAAGTTGCTGATCACATCATCTGTTGATATTTCTGAGGGATGTTTTCTTGTTCTTGGTTGTGATGCGCAGTTTGGACAGATGGTTTGGCTTTGAGACATGTATTTACCGCATCTGGGACAGAACTTAATCATGCTATTACACCTTTAGCGCACGTTATGAATATCTGAGATAGGTTCGAATTTCGGCAAACTATTATCGTCTATCAAATTCAAGTGATAGACATTTTACTAGAGGCCAGTTTTCAAAGGGATTCTCGATTCGCATATTAAGAGATTACTATACTTTTCAAATAAATTACGGGTCTAATAGGATACTGTCTTCTATTATCGTAGGGATAAGTTAAGAATGATGTGATCTGAAGTCCATATTCTTACGCTCTCACCAGCTAAGGCACACACACAATAAGCGCGCGCTAACCTTTAGAATTAGTCTCAACTACATATCTCCACTTCATTGCTTAAAAAAGGAAAGATGAATTTGAAAAGGGCGGTAGTTATTCCGACGTATTGGTCTAGGAAAGGAGGAGAGTGGCGTGATGGCGATTTAGTATTCGACCATCCAACTCCGCTGGATGAAAAGGGAACTCTTCAGAGATGTCTTGAAAGCCTTAACAAACTTGAGGGGTCGTTCGATCTAGTCTTAATAGCGGTTTCAACTCATCCCGACGTACAAGAATCTTTAGAGATAAAATTGAATGATCTGCTGAATTCTTTAGATCTACATTATAGGGTTATACCCATATTCCCATCGACGATTAGAGAGATACATAAGCGGCTGGGAGATGAAACGGTTAAAGAAGTTCTGAACTTAAATGGATACTCTCAGGTGAGGAATGGATGCATCCTAATCCCTTTGATATTAGGTTTTGATGCCTTTATCCTGCTCGACGATGACGAAGTTGTTTTGGATAAAGATTTCTTAAGTTTGGCCACAGAATATCTTGGAGAGTTATTCACAGACAGAGAAATAATAGCTAAGGCAGGTATTTACATTCAACCTCACGGATCCCCCTTCTTCAAAGATAAAGAGACAACGTGGAGATTCTTTCTAAACGGTAAGAAAGCTATGAATGAAGCATTCAAAATAATTGAACTCGGCAATAGAATTGTGGATACGCCGTTTGCTTTCGGAGGCAATATGGTCATATCCAAGAAGGTAATCGAGGAGGGAATCTCATTCGACCCTTACATTCCAAGGGGTGAAGATATCGACTTTCTCGTAAACGTGAAGGTGGAAGGATACGCTTTCGTACTCGATACAGCACTTAGGATACTTCATCTACCCACTAAGTCGCGTAATCCAGACTGGATAAAGCTCAGGCAGGATGCCTCCCGCCTTCTATACATGAGATGCAAAATGAATCTATTAAAGGGTCTAAACGTCAAATGTGGAATCACACCAAAGGATTTAGAACCCTATCCCGGCTCCTTCCTTAACTGGACTTTAAGACCTAGAATATTCCTCACAAGTATTCTGCTAGCTATAGATTATGCTTTGAGGCTCAAGTTTGACGACTCAAGGGAAGCACTATCGAATATTAAACTGCTCTTCAAAAATTACAGTATACTAGTATCGAAATACCTTTTATTCAAGGAGAAATGGAAAGAGACAACTCTAAAACTGATCAACTCCCCAGATTTGGCTGATATACTTCTCAAAAATATTGTAGATGCTGAACCGAGAAGACAATAGATTAAGATACTATTTCTGCCCAACCAATTTCCTTACGAAAAAGTGGTTGGTGGCCTATCCTAGTATACAATATGATCAAATACCTATCCAAATGGCATGAGAGCGCGTGCTTAACCATCTATAGTGTATTCCAATTAGGCTGCCTTTTCTTTTTCTATAATTATTTTCTTGTCTCCAGTTTTGAGACTTATCTTAATTTTTGTAGCTGATTTTCCAATAGTGAGAGGGAAAGCAGTATCTTCTACAAGTTTTGTTGGAAGGTAGATGAAGTATTTCCCATCAGTCCTTCTGAATATGCTTCCTTTAGCCTGACTCACCATTACTAATCACAGGTTAGATCTATAGATGTGATCTTAAGATTAAATGATTCATGCAAAATATTAATTATAACTTTTTCTACAAACATATTTTGTATTTAATTTAAATGGATGTGAATTTTGGCAGTGACCTCTACTAATAATCAAACTTTCGCTATAGCTTGTGGATTAGCCACATTACTTGGTGCTTTGAGGGCTTTAGAGGTGGCTTTGATGTACGAAATTTCACTTCCAATATTCTTCTTATTGGATATTATCATGTTGATAGCTTTCATAATGATGATTAAGAAAGTCAGATCAGGATTTATGGTCGCAATGATTATCTGGATTATCCTGTTCTTTACGTATTTCGCTTATGTCTCATTGGATGCTTTTATGCCATGGTGGTTATTCTTCACACCAGTGTATAATATCTCATATCTTGCAGAATGGCTAATCTACATTGCAGGCATATACTTCGCATACAAATCCTACATGGAACTCAAGTAAGAATCAAATCTTACTTTCCGCCTTTCTTGTTTATTGTACGTATACTCACCTGTAATGGAACACGTAATAAAACATGCAGAAAGTTGAATTAGATTTTCAGTGCTAGTGATAGCCAATCTCCGATATAATGTGCAATGACTATAACAATCAAAGCAATAGCCAAATGCTCAAACATTACTTTCCATCTTCCCGATCTCTGTCCTCTAGAGATATGTAGACTC
>JBAUBP010000189.1:0-13451 GCA_049676905.1 Bathyarchaeia archaeon | reverse complement strand
CTATTATTGTGACTATTCCTGCGATCAATGATAGAATGAATCCCCAAGTCGCACTGGGCTTTGGCGGCATTATTGGCATTGGAAATCCTGGTGCTCCCATTGGTGCTCCCATCATTGGTGCTCCCATTGGTGCTCCCATCATTGGTCCTCCCATTGGTGCTCCCATCATTGGTCCTCCCATTGGTGCTCCCATTGGTGGACCCATTGGAGGTGCTTGCGGGGGTGCCTGTGGATAACCACCTTGGTAAGCCGGTGGTGCTTGTGGAGCCGATATTGGGACGATTCCAGCAAAACATTGAGGACACATGATTAGGTCACCATAATTACGTGAATCATCTCTACAAATCGCTCTACCACATCGACTGCAAATGTACTGTGCTGGAAGGTTTGCATGATAGTAACACATTCCTGGTGGAGGCACTCTATGTGGTGCTCCTAAAGGAACACCCGGTCGAACAACTTTTACTGAAGGGACTGGTTTTACTGCTGGGCCGGCAAATGATGTACCACAACTTGAACAGAAGGTTCCGTCATCTCTGTTGGCAGCGCCACATTTTGGACATTGTTTAACCATTCTTTTTTTTCCTCCGAAACGAACTACAATTTGATATTTTACCCTCCTATTAAGCACTTAAGCCTTTCCAAAAAGTCTCAAAATTAAGAGAAACTCCCACAACTCGCCAAATTTGGATTATAATATTCAATATGTTGTATATTCTGTAAGGCCAAAGAACACTAATAATTAATATAACCTTTAACTCGGAGCTATCTATTCAGGCCCCGGTAGCTCAGCCTGGTAAGATGTCTTAAAGACACTGGAAAGCGTTGGCTTGGTAAAGGACTCCGATGAGTCAAAGGTCACGGGTTCGAAACCCGTCCGGGGCTCCACCATATTAACAACGAAAAGTCTCGCTACTATAATCAATTGGTATATCATATTTTCAATTACAATAGAGCTGCGATAATCAATGGTTTATGATGCCATCATAATTGGAGCGGGCCCAGTCGGAGCAATGACTGCGCATCTGATAGCGGAGAAAGGTTTCAAAACATTACTTTGTGAAGAACATAGTTCTATTGGAAGCCCAATTCACTGCACGGGAAAGTTGACTACTCATGCATTTCAAGATTTTAATTTGCCAATAGAAACTATACTCAATTCCGTAAGCGCGGCCAAATTTTATTCTCCAAAAGGAATTGAATTCTCTATTCGTAAGGGAAGTATTGATTCATATGTTCTTGATCGAAAAATGTTAGATCAAAAATTAGTAGAGATAGCTTGCTCTTCAGGTTGTGAGCTATCTTTGCAAACACGAGTCCAGGATGTGCATATTGATTCAGACATGGTCAAACTGAAGGTT
Source organism: Bathyarchaeia archaeon (assembly GCA_049676905.1). GTDB lineage: Archaea > Thermoproteota > Bathyarchaeia > 40CM-2-53-6 > RBG-13-38-9 > RBG-13-38-9. The sequence goes on along the minus strand of JBAUBP010000189.1, from coordinate 12,090 downwards.
AAGAAAATAGGTATTTCCAGTCATTTGAAATCTAGGTTAATCATTAATGCTGAGGGAGCAAGACCAACATTACTCAGGAGAGTCGGACTAAAAGGGCCTAATCAAATCTTATCTGGATTGCAGTATGAAGTGAAAGGTATTGATATAGATTCACAGGATTGTGTTGAGCTTTACTTTGGTAAGAACATCTCCCCAGGCTTCTTTGCATGGGTAGTCCCTCTGAACATGAATGTAGCTAGAGTTGGATTGGCTATTGATAATAAATCCTCATCTGTTTCAACACAATATTACCTTAGAAAATTTTTAAATCAGATTGTACGTCACGCAAAGCGTAGAAATGTGAAAATTGAGAATACTTATTCAGGGGCCATACCGATAAGCGGACCAATAAAACGTTCATATACGGATAGAATGCTGGCCGTTGGAGATTCTGCGGGGCAAATAAAAGTCACCTCAGGAGGAGGCATATATTTTGGACTTAAGTGTGCAGAAATTGCATGTAAGATAGCGAATCAATGTTTGGAAAAAGATACTCTTGGAAGCACCCATCTCAAACAATATGAGACAATATGGAAAAAGACAATTGGACGAGAATTGACAACGACATTATTTGTTAGAAAAATAATGAATAGCCTTACAGATGAAGAAGTGGATCAAATGTTTCTAATTTTAAACGATAAGAAAATCAAAAATATTTTCGAAAAGTATGGCGATACGGCTTATCAATCTAGAGTATTGCGGCCAATCTTACCTGGTTTTTTGTATGCATCTCTTAAGAAAAAAGAGAGTCTATTTTTTTTGGCTAAACTCCTTTTCAAAGGTCTCAGTAGTATTTTATCATAATCAATCTAATTGACAATTATCCTTATGGCGAATGTATTTAAACTGAGTTCATAGTATTGGAAAAGTTACATTATATTTTAAGAATTAAAATATAATTAATGTTAAGCATTTGTTTCATTGAATTTGGGATTTAATTTGAAGAAAGAACATAATATCATTAAAGAAGCCTGCTCTGAAGCAATAGAATTGCTTCAAAATGGATATTCAGTAGGCCTGGGAAGTGGAAGAACCATGGCTCAAACCATAAAGATCATCGCTGAAAAGATTGAGCAAGATAAATTGAACTTGGCTTTTGTACCTTCATCATACCAAATTGAATTCTTGGCCAGAGAGCTGGGACTCAGGGTAATCGATCTTAATTCTGTACAAATCTTAGACCTAACGATTGACGGAGCCGATCAAGTTGAGTTAGGAACATTAAACATGATAAAAGGTGGAGGTGCGGCTTTAACTCGAGAGAAAATAATAGGTTCGAATTCTACTAAGGTGGCGATAATAATAGATGAGAGCAAGTTAACAAAAAAACTCGGGAAAGGTATGTGCGTTCCAATTGAGATTTTTCCATTCGGCATTAATGCAGTAATTAATAAAATTAGACAAGTTGGTGGCACAGTAACTTTGAGACAAGGAGAGGGTAAAGTTGGTCCGATCATCACTGACAACGGAAACATAATTGTTGATGCAGATTTTGGTCCGATAGATGATCCAATATCCCTAGAAAGCGAGATTAAAAAAATCCCTGGTGTTATCGAGGTTGGAATATTTTCTGGTATTGCTGACTTCGTTTATGTAGCTATGAAAGATGATGTGAAGATACTTCGACGTGAATAACCATTAACTAGAATTCAAGTGCCGGGGACGGGATTTTCGGTGATATTTGTCGAACCCGCGACCTCTGGATCTCTCCAGAAGAACTCAGATAACTTTATGAGTCCAGCGCTTGAACCTGCCCTTTCGGGCATCTAACCACAGCTGAGCCACCCCGGCACATCTCAATGATATACCGACACCTAAAAAAGTTTGATATATGAAATCAAGTTCACACTTTAGGTGAAAAAGTCAAAAGATAAAACCATACCTCATAATGAGTAGTAATTAATGCCCCGGTAGCTCAGCTCGGTAGAGCGACGGCTTTGTAAGCCGTAGGTCATGGGTTCGAAACCCATCCGGGGCTCCAAATTTCGATAAAAATAGACTTCTTTCTAGAATTGTGTTTCTTTAGGATTGATTTTGAAGTTAGAAAGTTCGCTACGGGAGAGAATTAATTATTTTTTATCAACTTCTTTGGTCATCAATATGTGGAATAATGCAAAGGAATCTCAATGTCTTACAGCCAGTGTTGATTATTTGGTGTCTTTCATTTGAATTTATGAGAATGACATCGCCACTCTTAATCGCATGTTTTCCTTCTGAACTCTCTACTTCACCTTCTCCATCAAGAATGAAAACTTCATGCTCCCAAGGATGCTCATGATTTGGACTAGACCCATTCTGATCAACCTCTAATAACCTCATGGCAAAATTTGGTGCACCCATCTTCTTAGTGATCAGCCATCTTACACTAACACCTTTGGCACTAAGCATTTCAGGCTCCGGTTTAATATTTTTATAATTTATGATCTTCAAACTACATTTACGACTCCACATCTATCCAATTATACTATTGTCTATTCACATAAAATTCACTAAAAAAATTTAATATTTTATCTAATATTTTTCCAATTGTTTACTTTTCGAGAAATCAAATGGAGTTAACTCTACTTTCTCGCGAAGGTTTTGTGGTAATTTAATCCAAATATTTCTCATTTTGTTGATATCTCTCTCATCGAAGTAGACCATAATTTTCTTACAATTCCTGATAAGACTCTTCTTTATATTCCAAAGGACTTGCTCAGGATTGGCATCAATATCTTCTGATGATTCAAACTCCACAGCAATCCAGTCTTGGTTTTTCCAATTCTCATGATCTATTCGACCGATTTCATTTGAGTCTGATAATTCGGCTAAATAGACTGTTGTGGGCTGTCTCGTGTTTAATCTTGAAGCAATTCCTCCTTGTTTTTTCATTATAGATCTTATGATTTTTACTAAATTCGAAAGTCTATTTTCTATGTCTGAACCAAGGAGAGCCTCATTTTTTAGAGAAATAAGAAGTTCTAGGATCACTACAGGTGGATTCTTGAGTTCGTATACACTCCACCAGATTTTTTCCAACAATGTTTGTAGTGTATCATAATCGTAGGTCGAGTTGCCGTATTTACTTTTTAATTGATGCAAAAAGTGTGATGAGTCTAATTCCAATATCATTTCATATGTTTTTTCATCGGTATCTTTTTCTGTGTCAGATGGCTCCACATTTTTTCCAAAAAGTTCAGATAATTTCTCAGTAACCCTTTCTTTTTCTTTTCTTTGAAAAACATCAAATGATAAAATGAACCCAGAGTGATACAGATTTTATCAATCCTTACGTATTTGGATTAATTTTTTACTGGTTGATGTAATCTAACGGATTTCTATATATGAACATATAAAACATTGTAGTAAAACCTCTCCAAATTGCGAATATTTCAATACACATCAAGATATTCTAAAGAGTAGTAAGTGAATTAATTATAACCTAGAAATAATTAGATATCCATCTAACAGTAACTCTTTTCTGTCAGTATTTGAACTACGATGCAATCTGCTTAAATTTCCAATCAGATTACTGAAAAGAAGTTTAACAGGTTTCGGGGTCGTGGGCTAGTCTGGTCTACGCTACGCGGCTTGGGAGGCTCTTAAGGCTTCAGGATTCCGCGAGGTCGTGGGTTCAAATCCCACCGACCCCACCATGCGATTTCTGAGTTGTAAGAACCATAGATTCAAGTATTTAAAAGAGGATAAATTGATTTAATTCGTAAATTGTATTAATTCGTATATTGTATTCCTATTATTGGGGAGGATCTATTGTCTGGCGTCAAAAATAGTGAAAAAATCATAGAACTTATTCAGCAATTAGATACAGCTTATGAGAAGGGTTTGATGAGTCCCGATGAGTATAGAACTCTTAGACATGGACTTGAACTAAGATTAACTCCCGCTAAGCGAGCTGGTAAGAAACGAAAGTTCAAATTGAAATACGCACTGATAGCAGCGATTATTATTATTGTGATCGTGTCAGTATCATCGTTACTTCTTATGCAAACCAATATGCCAGGTTTTGGAAATAAACCAAGCTTTGAGATTTCGAATGTCAAATTTGAAGAAGCGACATTGAGTTTCGATCTAAAAAATACAGGTACAGCGGAAGCAACCAATGTTAAAATTGAATTACGTTCTGGCGAAGGCGATATAATCCCTATTCGCGACATAGATTCTATAAAACCTGAAGACCCTCCTATGAACATAAATAAAAGCATTAATCTAGGAGAAAATCAATCACTATACGGTGTGCTATTCAACATAGTAGTAACTTGCAAAGAAGATGTCAACTACCTCTATCCTTTCAGGCCATAACCTTATTTCTCTTTCATATTTTTTTTCTAAAAAAAAAATTCCAAATTAGAACAATCAAAGGTAGCGACTAAGAGAAATTAGGGTTACGAAATGAACCCTAATTGCTATAATAGTTGTTTTAGGCGATTCTAGTTTGGAAAATACCCACTGTAGGCGAGATGATTTTGGAATTCAGGGGCGTCGGGTCTATAGATATAGATGTTCAGCAAGCGCATTGAAGAGTCTTCTCGTATTTCGATATCGTAATCCTGCGTATAGCTTGAGTAACTTGCTGTGACAGTATAATTCCCTGGCGGTAAGTAGGTCTTATAGCCACCTTGTCCAGTTGTATGTAATACTTTTGTCAAACTTCCATCTGCGCTTTCTACCGTTATTGTGGCCCAAGCAGCTACTTGTACAACATGTCTTATCTCTATGTAGGCGTTACCAACTAACCATCCACCATATTTTATCGGTGTACCACTGTAACCATAGCCATAATTGTAGTAACGTGCGACAGCCATTGAAGGTAGGAACATAGCGACATATATAGTTAATATTAGCAGTGCACAAACAAACAGTTTATTCTTCATCATTACACCTCTGCTTCCATTGAACTTGAAATCTCAACATATTCTTTCTTGTACAGTTACTTCAATTGTAAGATTCAGTAATGTAAAGTTACAAACAAACCCGATTTTTCTAATGAATGTATAATTGACTAGTGTTTTCTAGATCTGGAATTATCTTTGGCATTTCATCATTATTTTCATCTATGAATCTGCTTACTTGATTGTCAACTAAACCATTTACCACAAACTTAGTTGCTGGATGATTCTCTCCCAATGTATTACTCGTGACCTTGTAAGATATCTCTTTTACCTGACGTTCATCTAGATGACCTAAAGAGTGAAGATACTCATGAAGAAGGATTGTAAATATGTAAGAATTGATTTCTCTAAATGTCTTGCCGGACTTTATTACTGCACCCAGAAGACGACGATTCAGAACAATCGAATTAGATCCAATCTCATGATAGGCCCCAATTCTTTCAGGTAAGCTCGCCAATACTAGCATTAATCCTACTCTAGCTTCGTTAACGATTTTTTTGACAGCTTTCTTTACGAGACTGAAAATCTCTTGAAAGTCTTTGCTCTTATCGAGCATCTCAACATATTCTTGAGATCTGTTCACATGCTCAATCAAATGTAATCATCTAGAATTTTTTTTAGATATTTGTTAGAGTGAACTGTTAAATCCGCTATTTTCAAACAAACATCTTCTGTTACCTCAGGTAACAAAGCTACATATTAACTTGTCTCATGCACATAATTTCTCAACTAAAACTAAAGTCGAAAATGCTAAGCGTGTTTTTTATTGTAATGGCAGTTCAGATGCATGATACGAGCTTCTCACTAGAGGCCCAGAAAAGATTTTTTTAAACCCAAGCTTTTCTGCTTCGATCTTGAAATAATTAAAGGTTTCAGGTTCGACATATTCCTCGACAGGCAGTTTGTTTCGATTAGGTTGCAAATACTGTCCTATTGTGATAATATCTACGTTTCTATCTTTTAGATCTTTGAGAGAGTCAAGTACTTCAAGTTTAGTCTCACCGATACCCACCATTAGAGAGGATTTCGTCCAGATTCGATTATCCAATTTCTTAACTGTCTCAAGAACATTGAGCGAAGCCTCATAGCTAGCCCTTTGGTCTCTAACTTTTTTCTGCAATCTCCTAACAGTCTCGATATTATGCCCAATGACATTAGGTCGAGATGAGACAACATTTTTTAGAGGTTCAATTTTTCCTCCAAAATCCGGTATCAGAAGCTCAACTCTTGATTCTGGAGAGAGTTGCTTGACTGATGACACACACCTAGCGAAATGCTCTGCACCACCATCAGATAGATCATCCCTATCGACGGAGGTAATCACAACATATTTTATTCCTAGCTTCTTCACTGCTTCAGCTAATCGTTCTGGCTCTTGTGGATCTAACGGTTTGCCAATTCTTGAGTTCTCGACTGCACAAAAGTAACAGGATCGAGTACAGACATGACCTAAGATCATGAACGTTGCCGTTCTTCTGCTCCAACAATCTGCTGAATTTGGGCAATTTGCTTCTTCACAGACTGAGTGAAGTCCATATGCTCGAAGGTTTCTTGCAATTTCAAAAAAATCTTCAGACTTCTGAATGCCAACTCTTAGCCAATCAGGCTTACTAATCTGTGATGAGCTTTTTCTCGATGTAGATTTTTGAATATTTGTCAACGTTCTCTGCTTCAATTAAGAATAAGAATACTCGCATAATATGCAAAGAAATGAGTTTTTTTCTTACTCTTTAGCTGGCCCCAGCTTCGATCTAATATAGGTTGCAGGTCGACCTTTTTTCAATTTTGACAACTTTGATACGAGCGAAATTCCAGGTTTTACGTCATTTAGCGGCTTAGATTCAATTACTCCCGCATCAATCGCACTTTGAAACACTTCCTCTCCGAAACTTGAACGAACGAGCACTGTTGTCCAACCTTTTGGTGAACCTACTGCTCCAATTGATAAATCAGATAATTCAGCACTAAAGTCTTGGCAATTCTTACATGCCGGAAGCTCGTATGGTTTCAAATCTTTTACTGGCAAATCCATTAAAACCTTCTCACCAGCAAAGAGATTAAATCGGTTATTCTTTATGTCAACCTTTTCGACTTGCTCTAAAGAGATCTGATTCTTTGTCTGAACAAATTCTTGGAATAATTGATTGTATTTGAAACTGTCAAAACAGAATAAACCAATTGTAAACTTAACATGGTCTCCAAGTTTTTTACGACCTAGAGGGGACGTAGCAAGACGTCTCAAACCTTGAATTTGACAAGGAACCCCAACAAATCCAAGATTTGCATCTGGATAAGCAGCTACAGCGTCTCCAACGCCACTAACAGGGGCCCCTACAGAATATTTTGATCTTGCAGTCTTCAACAGATCATTTGAGTTATTTGAAACACATGGTTTTGGTCTCCAGTAATCTTTCTCATCCATCCCCGTTGTAATTGCATAATCAATATATCCTTTGGACAGTGCATGCGATAATATACTGGTTGTCGCTCCACTATCTTGTGCACCCATCCTAATTTTTGGGTCCGTTGATCTTACAGAATATGTTTCACGAAAAATTCCCATATATATTTCGTCATCGCTTCTCATTCTGCCGTAGAGATATTCCTCAATATCATCTATTGGCAATTCGATTCTTGGACAGCTATGATAACATAAACCGCAGAGTACGCACGTTCCCTTAATAGTTGGTTTTTCATCTTCCGTAGGGAATAATACATTTACAGGACATGCAGCTATACATGTTCCACAGAACATGCAGAGATCAGTATTTACAACTTCTTTGAGGAGAGTTCCCCAGATTTTAAGTTGAGGCTTCGCCAATTCTGTAAACACCTTTTTCTAAGTTAGTCTAAATCAAAGATTTATAGAGTGAGATACTATTCAACCCCTTAAAGTTTGTTAACATTAAAAAGTAGCCAAAGTGAAGGTAAATCAGCTTAAATTTAATTGATTCCTCCAAATAGGAAGGCTTTAACGGACTCAAGATATGGTTGGGCGGAATATTTGACAAATGACGAGATGATTGTTACACCGTGGGAAGTTTCAGGAGAAATCAACTATTCTAAATTGATTGAACAATTCGGCACTCAACCTTTGGATAATGAACTTCTTAAAAGAATAAAAAAACATACTGGAGAACTTCATATCCAATTGAGAAGAGGAGTCTTTTTCTCACATAGAGATTTTAATTGGCTGTTAGATCGATATGAGTCTGGGGAGAAATTTATTCTCTATACTGGCAGAGGCCCCTCAGGAAATGTTCACTTGGGTCATGTGATACCTTGGCTGTTCACCAAACACCTTCAAGATACCTTTAAAGCAAGACTCTATTTCCAACTCACCGATGATGAGAAATTCCTTATGAGCCAGAATTTATCTCTTAAAGATACACTTCGGCTTACCTACGATAATGCCCTTGATGTCTTGGCTTCTGGATTTGACGTTAAAAATACCTTTCTAATATCTGATGTTAAAAACTCTCAGACCCTTTACAAAGTAGCAGTTGAAGTTGCCAAACATGTAACATACTCTACGGCCAAAGCAGTTTTCGGTTTTAAAGAGAGCAGTAACATAGGGATGCTATTCTTTCCAGCTATGCAGGCAGCACCCTGTTTCTTGGAGTCAGCAATAGTCGGAAAAAAGGTTCCATGTCTCATTCCAGCAGCCATAGATCAGGATCCATACTGGAGAATAGCAAGAGATACTGCTCCAAAATTAAACTATTACAAACCTACTCAGATACATTGTAAGTTTCTTCCAGGACTTGGAAAAGGTGGAAAAATGTCATCTTCTATACCTGAGACATGCATCTTCACAACTGATAAACCACAAGTGGCTGAGAAGAAAATTATGAATGCTTTTACTGGAGGGAAAGCAACAATACAGGAACAGAGAAAGCTAGGTGCAGATCCATACATTTGCCCAATCTATTATTACGAACGTTTTCTTTTCGAACCTGACGATGAAAAACTTGCTGAATTAGAGAGACGATGTAAGAGCGGTGAACTATTGTGTGGAGAACACAAGTCATCATTAGCCCCTAAAGTAGTGAAATTTCTAAAAGACCACCAGGAAAAAAGAGAAAAAGCAAAAGACGTTGTGTCAGATTGCTTTATCAATTCTTGTGATGAAAAACTCCAGAAAGCGTTAGGATTAGAAAGATTTTGATTTTTCACTTTACTTCAATTGATCTTTAACCCATTCTAATACCATCAATCTTTGATTTGCATATCGGACATTTTGAATCCTCAACCCTATTACTTAATATTTCATATCCATATCGACGAATCAACTTTTCACCGCAATTATAACAATATGTGTCTTCGCCACCTTCAGCAGGAACATTTCCCATGTATACATATCTTAGACCTTCCTCAACTCCAATATCTCTAGCTAGTTTAAGAACCGAGGCGGGTGTTCTAGACAAACTTAAAAGCTCATGCATTGGAGAAAACGCGGAGACATGCCAAGGGATCTCCTCACCTACGCCTCTAATGAATTTTGCAATACTTCGAAGTTCTTCCTCGGAATCATTAAGTGTCGGAATTATTAGTGTTGTTATTTCGATCCATATTCCCAACTTTTTATACAATCTAATATTATCAAGAATAGGTTCTAATCTGGCTCCACAATTTTTCTTATAGAAATCATCAGAGAAGCTTTTCAAGTCGATATTTGCTGCATCTAAATAAGGCTCGATCACCATTAAGGGTTCTTCAGAAATATATCCGTTGGTTACAAAAATATTTTTTATACCTTCATTTTTCGCAAGACGAGCTGTATCATAAGCGTATTCGAAAAATATTGTAGGTTCAGTGTAAGTGTAGGCGATGCTCTTACAATTATATCGTTTAGTTGCTGATACGACTTCTTCAGGAGGAAGTTCTTCTCCAACTATCCGTCCATTTTCTTTTGGCATTTGTGAGATCTCGTAATTTTGACAGTTTTTACATCTGAAGTTACATCCGACAGTTGATATTGAGTATGTGGAGGAACCTGGATGAAAGTGGAACAAAGGTTTCTTCTCAATCGGATCTAGCCCCGTTGCAGCTGCCTTTCCATAAACCAGAGTATATAATTTACCAGATTCACTAATTCTTACTCCACATAAACCACGTTTACCTTCGAGAATAATACAGGATTGACGGCAAAGTCCACATTTAATTGTGGAATTCTGAGTTTTCTCATAGAACATCGCTTCTTTTTTTTCTGAGTTTAACATGCTACTGATTTTCGCCTTTCAGACTATTCATTAATCATTATACAGAAGATGCCTAAGCATATTTGGATAGATTTTATATTTCCCGTTATTATTCTTGGACATCTATAGCCTGAACTGGACAAGCAGTGACGCAAGCCATACACAATATACAGTCATTCTCTCTCACAGAAACGGCTTTTGGAGAATCTTGATAATCCTTGAGATTTTGAATCTCGAAAACGTTAGTTGGACATACTCCAACACATGTTGCACTACCATTACACTTTTCCCAGTCTATTTTGACTTTTGGCATTTAGAAACCTCAATATTTTTTTCTGAATTACTTGATTGATATAAATATGTCCAATGTCATTTTTAATCTAATATTTCTACTTGCTGATCTTCTTCTTGAAGAATAACCAGTTTTTTGGATCGATCTTTGGTCGAAGTTTAATGAGACAATAATCTCCTTTTAGTTTCTCACCTTTTATTGAGAAGATAATCTTTGTGTCATCTAGCTCAATTGGAATGAAAGTACCCTTATCCCATATCTCTACTTTTCCCCCACCGTATGCTCCTTCAGGGATTACACCTTCAAATTTTGCATATTCTATAGGGTGATCTTCTGTTTCTACAGCTAGTCTTTTCAAATTAGGTTGCATTGGCGGCTCTTTAGGAATAGCCCAACTCTTCAAAACACCTTCCATCTCTAGTCTAAGATCATAGTGAAGATGAGTTGCCTGATGCTTTTGAATAACATAAATGCTACTTGATTGTTTTGACTGTTTCACCTCACCTGATGGTTCACTTGTTTGCTTGAAATTTCTTTTAGAATAATAATCGGTTAGACTCATGATTGTGATCTCTATTCAAATGAGAATGCTGAAGGACACAATCTCTTGAGTAAACATTGATTACAGAGTGGTTTTCTCGCGTTGCATATTTTTCTACCATGTTCTATCATTTGATATGTAAAGGAAACCCATGATTCTTTCTTAATTAATTTCATTAGATCTTGTTCAATCTTGTCTGGCTCTTTAGCATTAGTCAATTCCAGTCTTTTACTCACTCTTGCGACGTGAGTATCTACAGCTATTCCTTCAATCACACCATAGGAGTTTGATAGAATTATGTTAGCAGTTTTCCTTCCTATACCTGGTAAGCTAGTCAATTCATTCATTGTTCTTGGAACTTTCGAATCAAATTTTTCAACTATAATTTGACAAGCATTTCTTATGTTTTTAGCTTTAGACCTATAGAATCCAGTTGATCTAATCATAGCCTCAAGTTCATTTATTTCACTTTTTGCATAATCTTCAGGAGTTTTATATTTCTTGAAAAGATCTTTTGTTACCAAATTTACTCTTTCATCAGTACATTGGGCTGAAAGGATTGTCGAAACCAGCATTTCTAAAGGGTTTGAGAAGTGCAATGCAATTTTAGCATCAGGGTAGGCTTTTGACAAAATATTTAGAATTCTGTTAATTCTTCCTCTCTCTACTGAAACAGAACTAATAGCAGTCATAAACATTCAAATCTAATGATTAGAGTGTAATCAATTCTACTCAAAAGCGGTTTACTATTTAATTTTAAGTTTCGGCTCTTCTTTCCTTAAAAATATATTCTCATATATGCTTCTTCATAATAGTTTCAATATGATGTTTTGGAACTGCTCCTACAATTGTATCCACTAATTTCGAGGATTTGAAAATAAGCATGGTAGGAATACTCATAATTCCGTACTTACTTGCAGTTTTGGGATTTTCATCAACATTTAATTTAACAAATAAAACTCTACCAGAATATTCCTCTGCAAGTTTGTCAATTATTGGAGCTATCATTTTACATGGACTACACCAATCAGCCCAGCAGTCCACTACAACAATTTTACTTTTATTTAGAGTCTCGTTGAAGGTCATGTCAGATATTTTAACTGTTACCGAGGCTGATCTGGAAGATCC